>NZ_JBWKOF010000020.1:95024-104514 GCF_059415945.1 Pseudomonas sp. GW821-FHT09H03
CCCGCACCCCGGCTCCTGCAAGGGCAGCCTGAGAATCAGCCCGGCGGCCAGTTCATCTGGCGCTGGCCGAGTACGTGCATATGAATGTGATAGACGGTCTGCCCGCCTTCTTCATTGCAGTTCATGACCACACGGAAGCCTTTTTCGCAGCCCAGTTCCAGCGCCAGGCGCTGAGCGGTGAACAGAATGTGTCCGGCCAATGCTTTGTCGTCTTCAGTCAGGTCGTTCAAGGTTCGCACCGGTTTCTTCGGAATGACCAGAAAATGCACCGGTGCCTGTGGGGCGATGTCGTGGAAGGCCAGTACCTGGTCGTCCTCGTAAATGATCTTCGCCGGGATTTCCCGGTTGATGATCTTGGTGAACAGAGTATCCACAGCTGTTTCTCCGTTGTTTGGGCTGGCCTGAGTGTACTTACAAGGGGATGCACCAGCCCAGTGTTTTACCGTAGGACATTTCAACGAGGGCAGTGGGCTTTGATGACCATGCCTGCAATTGTCCGGTTCAACCAGCGCGAACCGAGCCGCGGCAGGAAGGCGAACCAGCGATTGCGCCGCCCGGGAATGATGATCGCGCGATTCTTTTCAAGCGCCCGCACGGTATACAAAGCGACTTCTTCGGGACTCATCAGCAGCTTGTTGCCGGCAAGTTTGTCGGTATTGAGTTGCGCGGTGCGGAAAAACCCCGTGCGGGTCGGGCCGGGGCAGAGCACCGATACCTTGACCGCGCATTTCTTCAGCTCGACGCGCAAGGCTTCGGAAAAATGCAGCACATAGGCCTTGCTGGCGTAGTAAGTGCTCATCCACGGTCCCGGCTGAAACGCGGCCACCGAGGCCACATTCAGAATTTGTCCGCCGCCTTGCAGCGCCATGCTGTTGCCAATCGCGTGGCACAGGCGGGTGAGGGCAAGGATGTTCACTTCGATCAGGTCTTGCTCGGTCATCCAGTCCTGGGCCAGAAAAGGTCCGCAGGTGCCAATGCCGGCGCAGTTGACCAACAAATCGATGTGCCGGTCACCTTCCTCCAGTTCCAGCAGAAATCCGGACAAGCGTAGCGGTTCGCCCAGATCACAGGCACGGAACAGCACCTCGACGCCGAAACGTTGGGTCAGTTCGATCGCAATACTTTCCAGCTGATCACGTTGTCGGGCCACCAGAATCAGGCTGCGGCCGCGCCGTGCCAGGGCTTCGGCCATCGCAAGGCCGATGCCGCTGGAGGCACCAGTGATCAGAGCGTAACGGGTCATTCAGTTCTCCATCGCAAACAGCTCCGCGCCGCGACGCAGGTGTCGCGGGCCTGGAGCGCTGTTCATTCTTTGGCAGAGTCTACAGGGGGCTGGGCCTCTTCGGCTGCATCGCCAGGAGAATTTGGTTGCAGTTCGTTATCGACGTCGATTTCGTCGGAGGTGGCCGAGCCGGTTCCATAGCTGCCCTGCAAGACGTTTTCGTACTCTTGCTGAATCGCCGAAAGACTCCCGGTCAATGCGCCGGCGAAGACCAGCGCGATAAAGAGCAACCACAGTAAAGACAACAGCTTTACTGCGGTGCTGTTGGGTGGGGGTGGTGGGCCATAGCGGTTTGTGGTGCTGTTGCCAGGCACGACCGTGATCACGAACGGGAAGACACTGGCTACAAATGGAACGAGGTTCAGTAGCCACAGCCAGCCTGACCAGCCGATGTCATGCAGGCGCTGAACGGTGATCTGGATGCTGATGAAGGCGATGGCAACAAACAGGATAAAGGCCAGCAAGCCACCGATGATCAGGCCGGCCGACGAGTCAGCGCCGATCAGGGCCAGGGCAATCGAGGCGAAGCCTGCGCAAGCAGCCAGCAGAGCCAGGGTCAGGACCATCGTCCAGGCAAGGTAACGCAAACGACCAATGCGCCCATCGAAGCTGAACGGGTTGAGCGCTGCGAACTGCGGCAAGGCTTCACCGACTGCGGCGTGGGTCGGGCCGTAAGGAGATAGAGGATTCGTCGGCGGGACGGGATCTTGAGAGCGGTTTTCGTCCATGTTCGAGTCATCCTTGTCATGAAACATTAGATTCAGATTGTCGCGTCCGGGCGACTGTAAGGCCCGCCGATGGCGGCAGGCCTTACTCCATTGTCAGCGTGGCCAGCGCTTGGGTAGTTGCGCGGCATGCTCCAGAGCCTTGCGATACTCGGCATCTAGACGCGCAACCAACTGCTCGACGCTTGGCAGGTCATCAATTGCGCCCACACCCTGGCCTGCGGACCACACGGTTTTCCAGGCTTTGGCCTCATCGCTGACCGGCTTGAGCTTGGCGCCGAAGTTGATTTCGCCCTTGCCCTGCAGCGCCGCCATATCGAAACCGGCCGCCTCCAGGCTTTGGCGCATGAAGCTGGCGGGAATGCCTGACACTGCTGGAGTATGGATGATGTCTGCTGCCTGGGAAGTCAGCAGCATCTCTTTGTAAGCGTCAGGCGCATGACTTTCAGTGGTGCCGATAAATCGCGTCCCGAAGTAGGCCAGGTCCGCGCCGAGTAATTGTGCGGCGAGGATTTCATGGCCGTGATTCAGGCAGCCAGCCAACAGGAGAGTCTTGTCGAAGAACTGACGGATCTCGGCAATCAGTGAGAACGGGCTCCAGGTCCCGGCGTGTCCACCGGCACCTGCGGCCACAGCGATCAAGCCATCTACACCGGCTTCGGCGGCTTTTTCCGCGTGGCGACGTGTAGTGACGTCATGGAATACCAGGCCGCCGTAGCTGTGGACTGCATCGACCAGTTCTTTCACGGCGCCTAGGCTGGTGATCACGATCGGTACTTTGTGCTCCACGCAGATATCCAGGTCTGCCTGCAGCCGCGGATTGCTGTTGTGGACAATCAGATTGACGGCGTAGGGCGCAGGCTTGTCCAGGGTTGCCAGCCCGGCTTCGATTTCTTCCAGCCAGGCCTTGAAGCCGCTGCTCTCACGCTGATTCAACGCAGGAAAACTACCGACTACACCGTTGCGACAGCAGGCGAGCACCAATTGCGGGTTGGAAATCAGGAACATTGGCGCTGCCACCACTGGCAGACGCAGACGTTGTTCGAGCAGAGCGGGCAGCGACATTGGAAGTACCCCGTTAAATGCGGCTAGTAGGATTAGAACGGCCGAACCACGACCAGAATTACGATGGCCAGCAATAGCAGAACCGGGACTTCATTGAACCAGCGATAAAAGACATGGCTGCGGGTGTTCTCGCCACGGGCGAAGCGTTTTACCTGGGCGCCGCACATGTGGTGATAGCCGATCAGCAATACCACCAGCGTCAACTTGGCGTGCATCCAGCCGCCCTGGGTGAAATAGGCGCCAGGGTTGAGGCTGATCAACCAGCCGCCAAAGATCAGTGTAGCGATCATCGCCGGGCCCATGATGCCCCGGTACAGCTTGCGCTCCATGATACTGAAGCGTTCCTTGCTGACAGCGTCTTCGCTTTGCGCGTGATATACGAACAGTCGCGGCAGGTAAAACAGGCCGGCAAACCAGCAAACCATACTGACGATGTGAAGCGCTTTGAGCCATAGATAAAGCATTTTTGGTTATTCCAGAATTCACGGTAGGCCGAATAGTAGAGGCTTGAGGCTCCGCACGTCACCTTGACGGTTGTCGCAGGGGCTTGCGGCCCCTATTATCGACGGCTTTCCAGTGGGTTCGTTGAGGGCAGGTTTATGGTCAAGGTCGGTATCGTCGGCGGCACGGGTTACACCGGTGTCGAACTGCTGCGTCTGTTGGCGCAGCATCCGCAAGCAGAAGTGGTTGTCATCACTTCCCGATCCGAGGCTGGCCTGGCCGTTGCCGACATGTATCCGAACCTGCGAGGCCATTACGACGGCCTCGCGTTCAGCGTTCCGGACATCAAGACCCTGGGGGCTTGCGACGTGGTGTTCTTCGCCACACCGCACGGCGTTGCCCACGCCCTGGCGGGTGAGCTGCTGGCGGCGGGGACCAAGGTCATCGACCTGTCGGCCGACTTCCGTCTGCAAGATGCCGCGGAATGGGCCAAGTGGTACGGCCAGCCCCACGGTGCGCCGGAGTTGCTCGACGAAGCGGTCTACGGCTTGCCGGAAGTCAATCGTGAGCAAATCAGGAAGGCGCGCCTGATTGCCGTACCGGGTTGCTATCCAACTGCCACGCAACTGGGCTTCCTGCCATTGCTTGAAGCCGGTCTGGCGGACACCAAAGGTTTGATCGCGGACTGCAAGTCTGGCGTTAGCGGTGCCGGTCGTGGTGCTGCGGTCGGCTCGCTGTACTCCGAGACATCGGAAAGCATGAAGGCCTACGCGGTCAAAGGTCACCGTCATTTGCCGGAAATTCGCCAGGGGTTGCGTCGCGCCGCGGGCAAGGATGTCGGCCTGACCTTCGTTCCGCACCTGACGCCGATGATCCGTGGCATTCACTCCACGTTGTATGCGACCGTAGTCGATCGCTCGGTGGACCTGCAGGCGCTGTTTGAAAAGCGTTACGCCAACGAGCCGTTCGTCGACGTCATGCCGGCCGGCAGCCATCCGGAAACCCGCAGCGTGCGCGGTGCCAACGTTTGCCGGATCGCGGTGCATCGTCCACAGGACGGCGATCTGGTGGTGGTGCTGTCGGTGATCGACAATCTGGTCAAGGGCGCGTCGGGTCAGGCGGTGCAGAACATGAACATCCTGTTCGGGCTGGATGAGCGTCTGGGTCTGTCCCACGCCGGCATGCTGCCTTAAGGTTTAATGCTGCACAGCAAAAGGCCCGATATACGGGCCTTTTTGCATTCCGGGTCGGCGCCTGGGTTGGTTGATATACCATAACAATAGTTGACCGCTTTTCTAGGAGAAGCGGATAATGCGCGTCATCACGCAATATGACGGCGTAACGCCGGGAGATAGTCAGCATGAGCGTCGAATCCTTCACCCCCACGGCTTTGCAATTCACCCACGGTGCCGCGCACAAGGTGAAGAGCCTGGTCGATGAAGAGGGGAATGATCGCTTGAAGCTGCGCGTATTCGTTACGGGCGGCGGTTGTTCAGGTTTTCAGTACGGCTTCACCTTCGATGAAGAAGTGGCCGAAGACGACACCATTGTCGAGCGCGAGGGTGTGAGTCTGGTTGTCGATCCAATGAGCTTCCAGTACCTGGCGGGAGCCGAGGTGGATTACCAGGAAGGTCTGGAAGGTTCGCGTTTTGTCATCAAGAACCCGAATGCGACTACGACCTGTGGTTGTGGCTCTTCGTTCTCGATCTGATCAGCGAGTCTGCATTACCCAGCGCCGCATGGCTCCAGAGCCCTGCGGCGTTTTGCTGTCTGGAGGATTTACGCGGGGTAGATGGCACCGAGTACGCGCAAGCCGCGGGCGCCGGTAACGCTTGGGCGGTTGGCGGCGATGCCTTCCAGGCAGCAATGCGCCAGCCAGGCGAAGGCCATGGCTTCGACCCAGTCAGGGTCTACATCGTAAGCGGCAGTGCTGCTGACTTTTGTATTCGGTAGCAGGCTGGCCAGGCGGTTCATCAGCGTGGTGTTATGCGCGCCCCCGCCGCATACCAACAGTTCCCGAGTGTCTGTCTGGGCACTCTGCAGCGACTCGACGATGGTCAGAGCGGTCAGTTCAAGCAATGTTGCCTGCACGTCTTCTGCCGCGAAGGTCGACAAGTGCGAAAGATGCTGTAGCAGCCAGGGCAAGTTGAACACTTCGCGGCCGGTGCTCTTCGGGCCTTTGGTGACAAAAAATGGATCGCCAAGCAGGGCCTTCAGCAGTGTCGGTTCGACCTTGCCCGTAGCGGCCCATTGGCCGCCGCGATCATAGTTGTGGCCACGTTCCCGATGGATCCAGGCATCCAGCAACACATTTCCCGGGCCGCAGTCGAAGCCTGCAACAGGCTGGCCGGGCTCGATCAGGCTGAGGTTGCTGAAGCCGCCAACGTTCAAGACTGCGCGGTTGCCTTCCCGCTCTTCAAACAGGGCTTCATGAAAGGCTGGAACCAGCGGCGCGCCTTGCCCGCCAGCGGCTACATCGCGGCTGCGGAAGTCACTGACCACGGTGATGCCGGTCAGTTCGGTCAACAGGGCCGGATTGCCAATCTGTACAGTGAACCCGCGCGCCGGTTCGTGGCGAATGGTCTGGCCATGGCTGCCGATCGCGCGAATGTCGTGAGGTTCGAGTTGCTGCTGGGCAAGGAGGGCGTGAATGCCCTGTGCTGCCAGACTCACCCAGTTCTGTTGGGCGATGGCGGAGCGGGCGATTTCGTCCGGACCGCTGGCGCACAACCCAAGCAGCTCGGCGCGCAGGGATTCGGGCATGGGGATGTAGTGCGTGGCAATCAGCTTGATCGCCGGGGTCAGTTCGATCAGTGCAATGTCCAGTCCATCCAGGCTCGTCCCGGACATCACACCTATATAGCGCGTCATGGCTTAGCGCTTCGAAGCCAGCATGGTGGACTTCTCTTGATCCATGCGCGCCATCAGCGGCTGGCTCTGTGCGAGGAAGCGTGCGCGTTCGCCCTTGGAGATCGGATCGGCCATCGCTACTTTTTGGCCCAGCGGGTCGACGTGTACACCATTGACCTGGAACTCATAGTGCAGGTGCGGACCGGTGGACAATCCAGTGGTACCGATGTAGCCGATCACCTGGCCCTGTTTGACCGTGCCGCCGGTCTTCACGCCTTTGGCGAAGCCTTGCATGTGGCCATACAGCGTGGTGTAGGTAGCGCCGTGCTGGATGATCACGGTGTTGCCATAGCCGCCACGACGCCCCGCCAGCAGAACTTTGCCATCACCGGCGGCCTTGATCGGAGTGCCGCGTGGTGCTGCATAGTCAACGCCTTTGTGGGCGCGGATCTTGTTCAGGATCGGGTGTTTGCGGCCCATGGAAAACTTCGAACTGATGCGGGCGAAATCCACCGGTGTACGGATGAACGCCTTGCGCATGCTATTGCCGTCAGCGGTGTAGTAGCTGCTGTTGCCTTGTTTGTTGGTGTAACGCACGGCGGTGTAGGTCTTGCCGCGGTTGGTGAAGCGTGCCGACAGGATCGGGCCGTTACCGACAGCCTTGCCATTGACGACCTTCTGCTCGTAGATGACGTCGAACTCGTCACCCTGGCGAATATCCTGGGCAAAGTCGACGTCGTAGCCAAACACGCTGGCCATGTCCATGGCCAGGCTGTGAGACAGGCCGGCGCGAGCGGCGGACTGCGACAGTGAGCTGTTGATCACTCCGTGAACATACGCGGAGCGCACGGTCGGCTTGGCGGTAGTGCGGTTGAACGTGTAGCCCTTGTCGTTTCTGGTCAGGCTGATGCTTTCCAGGTCGTTCAGCTTGCTGTGCAAATTGGTCAGTTGACCGTCGGGGCTCAGTTCGAATTCGAGTTTCTGTCCGTGTTTGAGCTGGCTGAATTGCTTGGCCTGCTTGTTGCTGGCCAGCACTTCATGCACCGAGGTGGTTGGCAGGCCGACTTTCGCGAACAGCGTGGAAAGCGTATCGCCTTTGCCGACGATCACTTCCCTGTGGGTTTCAGCCTTCTTTTCTTCGGCGGCCGGTGCGGATGCAGTTACCGGCGGCTGCGGCTGCGGCTGTGCCTGTGCCGGTTCCGGTGCAGCTACGGGTGCAGTCTGGGCGGTTTCCTGGGTGTCCTCTGCGCTGTTTTCTATCTGCGCGAAGGGCGAGGCTGTTGACTCATTTGTGGCTTGGACGGCGTCAGCAGCGTCTTGATCTTGTGTCAGTTGTTCAGCAGGACTTTCCAGTTCAAGACTCAGGGTCGTCTTTTTGGCTTCAACATCGCTGGAAGGGAATACCAGGAGCGCCAGGCTGAGAAGGGCGGCGATCCCACTTGCGGCAAGCAGGTGGGTCTTCGGGTAAAGCGGTGGCGCTTTAGACGGTTCAGTGGTCATAAGTGATTTTGACTTTGAAAAATGATGAATTGGAAAAGATGAATGACATGATGAAGATGAAATAACTGTATAAAATATAACCAAATCATCTCTGAAGCAAGTCCGTGGGTGCTCTGCCTGTGGATTGGCGTCCGTGCGCCGGGCAAAACTTGTATTTGACGCGCGATCTTGTATGGTTGGTTCCCTTTGATTCTGAGCCTTGCAGGTTGGTTATGAAGTCGGTTGAAGAGCAGCTAGCGCTGATCAAACGTGGTGCGGAAGAACTGTTGGTCGAGTCCGAGCTGATCGAGAAGCTCAAGCGTGGCCAGCCACTGCGTATTAAGGCAGGCTTCGATCCGACCGCTCCGGATCTGCACCTGGGTCATACCGTGCTTATCAATAAGCTGCGCCAGTTCCAGGAGCTGGGGCATCAGGTGATCTTCCTTATTGGTGACTTCACCGGGATGATCGGTGATCCGAGCGGCAAGAGCGCCACGCGTCCTCCGCTTACCCGTGAGCAGGTTCTCGAGAATGCCGAGACCTACAAGACTCAGGTGTTCAAGATTCTTGATCCGGCGAAAACCGAGGTAGCGTTCAACTCCACCTGGATGGATCAGATGGGGCCTGCGGACTTCATTCGCCTGACTTCGCAGTACACCGTTGCGCGCATGCTCGAGCGCGATGACTTCGACAAGCGCTACACGACCAACCAGCCAATTGCCATTCACGAGTTCCTCTATCCGCTGGTTCAGGGTTACGACTCGGTCGCTTTGCGTGCGGACGTCGAGCTCGGTGGTACCGACCAGAAGTTCAATCTCCTGATGGGTCGTGAGCTGCAGCGTGGTTATGGTCAGGAGGCTCAGTGCATTTTGACCATGCCGTTGCTGGAAGGTCTGGATGGCGTGAAGAAGATGTCCAAGTCGTTGGGCAACTACGTCGGTATCCAGGAAGCACCGGGCGTAATGTACGGCAAGCTGGTTTCCATTCCGGATGCGTTGATGTGGCGCTACTTCGAGCTGCTCAGCTTCCGCTCCATGGAAGAGATCAATGCATTTCGTGCTGATGTGGAGGCAGGGGCCAACCCGCGCGACATCAAGATCAAGCTGGCCGAAGAGATCGTTGCGCGTTTCCATGGTGAGGAGGCTGCGGCTAACGCTCATCGCGCGGCGGGTAACCGCATGAAGGAAGGCGAGCTGCCGGATGATCTGCCGGAGGTCGAATTGACTGCTGCCGAAGATATGCCTATTGCTGCCGTCCTTAATAAGGCGGGCCTGGTGAAGAACTCGGCGATGGCGCGGGACCTTCTTGGTTCGGGCGGTGTGCGTATAGATGGTGAAGTGGTTGATCGCACCTTTATATATGCAGTGGGTGCGACCCATGTTTGCCAGGCTGGCAAGAAGGCTTTTGCACGAATTACGCTGAAAGCCGAATAAAACCGAAATAGAGGTTGACGGCGAATTTTAGAAGCCTATAATTCGCCCCACTTCCGGCGCAGTCGAAACGGAAAACTCCTTGGTAAACAATGAGTTACGCGGTTTTCGACAGCAGGTTGCTTCAGTTCATCGAAGCCAAAAGGGAGTTGAAAAAGAGGTGTTGACAGCAGCGTGTAACGCTGTAGAATTCGCCTCCCGCTGACGAGAGATCGAAA
>NZ_JBWKOF010000021.1:0-77313 GCF_059415945.1 Pseudomonas sp. GW821-FHT09H03
GCGTCCCCTAGGGGACTCGAACCCCTGTTACCGCCGTGAAAGGGCGGTGTCCTAGGCCACTAGACGAAGGGGACACACGTACAACATTCACTCCCTGCTTCGTTTCGCTGTGTGCTTTACGCTGCAAGTGGCGCGCATTCTATGGATGGATTGAGAGGTCGTCAACCCCCTGATATAAATTTATTTAAATCAATGACTTCGACCTGCTTTTGGGCGCCCCTGAGGATTTTCCGCTGGTCGACATCTGGCGCCTATATTCTGACACCTCTCAAGGCGTTATAGTCAGCCCAGTGATGGCACTCTCTATAGTAGGTGCCATCATTTATAGAAGCAGGGATGCGGCCGATACAATTACAGGGATTTCCGATTCCTCCCGTCGTGCGGGCCCGGGCGCATATATGCAAGCCACCGGACTCACAGGCAAACCTATAAGAAGAGGTCTTACCGGTGACACCACTCATGATCACCCTGCTAGTCGTAGCCGGGATCGCACTGCTGATCGTCATTGGCTACATGAACCATGTAGTGGAAAACAACAAGCTGGAAAAGGCCCGTACCAAGGCTGAACTCAATGACCGCTTGCGTCGCTGCGGCGAGATCACCGAAACCTTCCCCGGCCAGTTGATGACACCCGCGCTCAAGTTGCTGCTGACCCGCCTGGAACTGAACGTGTGCCATCGCCTGCTTAATCTGGAAAAATCCAGTGCCAACCTCAAGGCGCGAATCATCGAACTGGAAACCCTTGCCGCCCAGGGTGAATCCATCCCGGTCAACAACCCGCCGGCACCGATCCAGACCGAAGCCAAGGCCAAGGATGTACGCTTTTTACTCGAAGCCCTGCACGGCCAGATCACCCGCGCCGCACAGGACGGTTTCCTGCTGCCCACCGAAGCCAAACGCTGGATTCGCGAAGTCCGCCACATCCTCGTCCTGCTGCACATCGAGTTCTTCAACAACCTCGGCCAGCACTGCCTGCAACAGAACCAGCCCGGCCAGGCGCGCCTGGCGTTCGAACGTGGCGTGCAATACCTGCGCAAGCAACAGGAAGCACAGCTCTACGCCGAACAACTGGAGTACCTGGAAAAACTCCTGGCCCGGGCCAATGACCAGGTCATGGACCGCACAGCGCCGATGGAAGGCGAAGTGAATCAACTGACCCAAGGCCTCAAGGACGTCGAGGCGGATGCGGACTGGAAGAAGAAAGTGATCTACGACTGATCATGGGATGTTAAAAAGCCACCGAATGAGGTGGCTTTTTTATGTCGATTCGGGGGCGTGGCCTGCAAGCCGTCTTCAGAACGCCGTCACGCCACCATCCACAGCCAGCGAATGCCCCGTAGTGAAGGCCGCACCATCACTGCACAGATACAACACGGCGCTGGCGATTTCTTCGACCTTGCCGATGCGACCTACCGGGTGCATGGCATTGGCGAACTCGCCTTTTTTCGGGTCGGCCTCATAAGCGCGACGGAACATGTCGGTGTCGATCACCGCCGGACATACCGCGTTGACCCGAATCTTTTTCTTGGCGTATTCGATGGCCGCCGATTTTGTCAAACCGATCACCGCGTGCTTGGAGGCTGCATAGATGCTCATTTTCGGTGCTGCCCCGAGACCGGCAACCGAAGCAGTATTGACGATCGCACCGCCGCCCTGGGCCAACAACAGTGGCAACTGGTATTTCATGCACAGCCAGACGCCTTTGACGTTGACGCCCATGATCGCGTCGAACTCATCGAGCGTGCCATCGGCCAGCTTGCCTTTCTCGATCTCGATGCCGGCATTGTTGAAGGCATAGTCCAGGCGACCGTAGGTGGCGACCACTTCATCCATCAGGTTTTTTACATCGCTTTCCAGCGTCACGTTGCAGCGCACGAAGGTCGCTTCGCCACCCGCTGTACGAATCAGCGCCACCGTCCCTTCACCGCCCGCCGCGTCCATGTCCGCCACCACCACCTTCAGACCTTCGGCGGCGAACGCCTGGGCGGTCGCGCGACCGATACCGGCTGCTGCACCTGTCACCACTGCTACCTGCCCGGAAAACGTCATGCTCATTGCTGTGTCCTCGAAAAGAAGAAAACGGGGGATCGCCTGTTTTCAGTCTAGCGACAGGCACGCTGCCGGCGGCAGCACTATCAGAAGCCCGGTTGGACGCCCATGATTTGCAGTGATGGAACTGCCGTACCAACTATCACTGCTCTGGATCAACCTGCATTCGCCACATCAGCCAAACTTGCGGCATTGACGTTGAAGGGCTATCAACAAAGCTCCATTCATCTTGAGTGCCTGTCATGACTACCCAGACCAATCGCCAATTCCTGCTCGCCAAACGTCCTGTAGGCGCGGCGACCCGTGAGACGTTCACTTATCAGGAAGTACCGGTTGGTGAGCCGGCGGCGGGTCAGATACTGGTCAAAAACGAATACCTGTCCCTGGACCCGGCGATGCGCGGCTGGATGAACGAGGGCAAGTCCTACATCCCGCCGGTCGGTCTCGGTGAAGTCATGCGCGCACTGGGTGTAGGTAAAGTCGTCGCTTCGAATAATCCGGGGTTCGCGGTCGGGGACTACGTCAACGGTGCACTGGGTGTGCAGGATTATTTCCTTGGCGAGCCGCGGGGTTTCTACAAGGTCGATCCGCAGTTGGCGCCGCTGCCGCGCTATTTGTCGGCACTGGGCATGACCGGGATGACCGCGTACTTCGCCCTGCTCGACGTCGGTGCGCCGAAGACCGGTGAAACCGTGGTGTTGTCGGGTGCAGCCGGGGCGGTGGGCAGCATTGCCGGGCAGATCGCCAAGATCAAGGGTTGCCGGGTCGTCGGCATCGCCGGTGGTGCTGACAAGTGCAAGTTCCTCATCGATGAACTGGGTTTCGACGGCGTCATCGACTACAAGAACGAAGACGTCATCGCCGGCCTCAAGCGCGAATGTCCTAAAGGCGTGGACGTGTATTTCGATAACGTCGGCGGTGACATTCTCGACGCGGTGCTGAGCCGCCTGAACATGAAGGCCCGGGTGGTGATCTGCGGCGCAATCAGCCAGTACAACAACAAGGAAGCGGTCAAGGGGCCGGCCAACTACCTGTCACTGCTGGTCAACCGCGCACGCATGGAAGGTTTTGTGGTGATGGACTACGCCAGCCGATTCGCTGCGGCCGGGCAGGAAATGGCCGGCTGGATGGCCCAGGGACAGCTCAAGAGCAAGGAAGATATTGTCGAGGGACTGGAGACGTTCCCGGAGACGCTGATGAAGTTGTTCAGCGGGGAGAATTTCGGCAAGTTGGTTCTGAAGGTATGACCGTTATTTGATCTACCCATTTGCCAATGTGGGAGCGGGCTTGCTCGCGAATGGGGGTGTGTCAGTCAACATCAATGTTGCCTGACATGCCCTCTTCGCGAGCAAGCCCGCTCCCACATTTGGTTTTCAGCGATTGATCAGGCGAGTTCGGCCACCACCGCAGCCAGCGCTTTGGCCGGGTCTGCCGCCTGGCTGATCGGGCGGCCGATCACCAGATAGTCGGAACCGGCATCCAGCGCCTGGCGCGGGGTCAGGATCCGGCGCTGGTCGTCCTGGGCGCTGCCCGCCGGGCGAATCCCCGGGGTCACCAGTTGCAGGGACGGGTGCGCCGTTTTCAGGGCCTGGGCTTCCATTGCCGAGCACACCAGACCGTCCATCCCGGCTTTTTCGGCCAGTGCCGCCAGGCGCAGAACCTGCTCTTGCGGCTCGATGTCCAGGCCGATACCGGCCAGATCCTCACGCTCCATGCTGGTCAGCACGGTCACACCGATCAGCAGCGGCTTCGGACCGCTGCGCTGGTCGAGCACTTCACGGCACGCAGCCATCATGCGCAGGCCACCGGAGCAATGTACGTTGACCATCCATACGCCCATCTCCGCAGCCGCTTTGACGGCCATGGCAGTGGTGTTGGGGATGTCATGGAACTTGAGGTCGAGGAACACTTCGAAACCCTTGTCACGCAGGGTGCCGACGATTTCCGAGGCACAGCTGGTGAACAGTTCCTTGCCGACTTTGACCCGGCACAGCTTCGGGTCCAACTGATCGGCCAGCTTCAGTGCGGCGTCACGGGTGGGGAAATCCAGGGCGACGATGATAGGAGTCTGGCAGGCGGACATGAGTGGGCTCTCAGGCAAGTCGAAATCGGCGCGCATTGTAGCGGAACCAGCGCCGCTGCGGGACCCGATGATCGGTAAATCGTCGAGAACACTCAGCCAAGACTAGTCTTTGGGGCCATTGTGTCGAGTCCGATACAGACACGACACACTCTCGACACCCCCGCCTCAGGACTTCAGGGCCTGCGATCTTCAACGCGGGCTTGCGTCTTGCTCCAGTCAGTCAACAGGCTGTAAGCCACCGCCAGCAACGTCGGGCCAATGAACAAACCGATGAAGCCAAAGGCGATCAACCCGCCAAACACCCCAAGCAGCACGATCACCAACGGCAGGTTGCCGCCCCGGCTGATCAGGTACGGCTTGAGCACGTTGTCGACGCCGCTGATGATGAACATGCCCCAGGCGCCGAGAAATACCGCCATGCCGTACTCGCCCTTCCAGGCCAGCCAGGCCGTGGCCGGAATCCATACCAGCGGTGGTCCCATGGGAATCAGGCTGAGCAGGAAAGTCACGATACCGAGCACCAGCGCCCCGGGCACCCCGGCAATCAGGAAGCCGATAAGCGCCAGCACGGCCTGGGCCGCCGCAGTACCGATCACACCATTTACCACCCGCTGCACCGTACCGGCCACCAGCTCGATGTAATAGCCGGCACGCTGACCGATCAGGCGCTCCAGCAAGCCGTGAACAAACGCCGCCAGCCGAGGCCCGTCCCGATAGAAGAAGAACACGAAGACGATGCTCAGGGTCAGCTCGAGAATCCCGCCGCCGATCTGCGCGCTGCGCGCCAGCAACCAGTTGCCGACCTGCCCTAGATAAGGCTTGAGCGATTGCAGCATCGCCGCACCTTGCTGGTCGATGCTGTTCCAGATCCCCGTCAGGCGCTCGCCCACCAGCGGAATGCTGCCCAACCAGGCCGGAGCTTCAGGCAGGCCTTCGACCTGTGCATCCTTGATGAACGCCGTGGCATCGCGCACATGATCGGCAAGGTTGAAACCCAGCCATACCAGCGGAGCTGCTACCAGCACCATCCAGCCCAGCGTCAGCAATGCCGCCGCCAGGGATTCGCGGCCATTGAGCCAGCGGGTCAGCAGACGCATCAATGGCCAACTGGCAAAGGCCAGGACCGCGCCCCAGAACATCGCCGACCAGAACGGCGCCATCACCCACAGGCTCGCGCCAAACAGCACCACGAGCAGGATCTGCACCAAAAGGCGATCGTTATTGATCATCTGCAATCTCGAAAAAGTCAGTCAGCAAAAGAGTAGGCGAACGTGTCGCCCACGTTCGCCGGGTAAAGCCTACCGCAATAGTACGATGTGCAGGCCAGAGCCTTCGACACTGCCGGTTTCCAGGCGCGCCGCGCGTACGCCCTGGCCGATCAGCGCCTGACGCCAGGCCTCGGCATTTGCTCCGGAAACACTGACCCGCAGGGTGGTGTCCAGGTTCAGTCCGCGAGAAATCAGACGCAGCCAAGCGTCATCAGGTGCTGAAGTCAGTTTGGGGAAATCGAGTTCGCCGGTGCTCTTGAGTTCACGCAACAAGGTCGCCGACGTCGGCAGCAAATCGCCCAATGGCGCTGCGGCGTCGAACTGTTCGACGTGCAGATAGGCTTTGCGATTGCCACGGGTGATGCTGTAGAGCGCTACCAGGGTGTTGTCCCGGGGGGCGGCCAGACGCAGCAACAAATAGGCTTGTTGATCGTCGGAGCCATACAGCTTGGCATTGCCGAAGACTTCGTTGGCCCATAGGCTGCTTTCACCGCAATCGCGGGCCTGGCACCAGAACAGCAATTGCGCGTCCTGCTTCTGCAACGCCTCGCGGGCGGCGGTGAAGGCTTCGGTCGATGAATGTTCCGGTGGCAACTCGTAGGTCACCGAAGTGGCACTGCCACGGGTGCTGACCTGACCGTCGAAGCGCAACTGGCCGCTGATCTTGCGGATCGAGCCCAAGGGATAGATCCGCTCCAGTTCGGCTGCGGGGCGATAGTCGACGATCTGCGCGTCGGCCATGCGCGGCACGATCGGCAGGTCCTGACTTCCCGGAACATCGGCGGCAAACAACTGGGGGCTGAGACAGCATAGCGCCAACAGGCTGATGGAACGCACGGATAGACTCATTGGATCAGCATGGCCTGGGCATCCTTGACGACAGTGGCTTGATCGGGGCGTTGCGGCGCCCAGGCAGTTCCACCGATGGCGCGATCGACATTCGGGGTCGCGGTGTAGAGATCTATCATGGTTGTCTCCCTTTTCAACCCGCCCAGCCTCGACAGTTGCCCGGCGCAAGTCAAGGAATGGCGAAGAACCGATTGAAACAGTCTGCGACAAGATCCGCACCGGCTTCGTCATTCAGGTGCAAATGGTGCCCGCCTGGCAGCTGTTCATGGCTAAAGGGTAGACGTTCCAGCAACTCGGGATGTTTGGCGAGCATGCCGTCGGCAGCCACCACCAGTTTCGCCGGACAGCTGACTCGCTGGACGAAAGCCATGGCCTGCTCGGTGGTCAGACGCAGCGGCGATGGCAACGTGAGACGACTGTCTGTGCGCCAGGTGTAACCGCCCGGCACCGGCATCAGGCCACGTTGCGCCAGCAGTCCGGCGGCTTCACGACTGACTGCCACCAGACCTTTCATGCGCACCTCGATGGCATGATCGAGTGTGTCATAGACCGGTTTGCGCTTTTCCCGCAGATCCAGCTGCGCCTGCAGGGCCATGCCCATGCGTTCGGCGGCGTTTTCGCCTTTGTCGGTAGGAGGAATGATTCCATCGATCAACGCCAGGTGAGTGACACGCTCCGGCATCGAACCGGCAATGATCAATGAAGCGATGGCACCCATGGAGTGCCCCAGCAGGGCAAAACGCTGCAAGCCCAGTTGTTCGGCGACCTGCAGTACGTCATGGGCATAATCCCACATGGCGTATCCGGCACCCGGCGGGCGGTGTCCGGAATGGCCGTGGCCGGCCATGTCCAGGGCGATGATGCGCAGGCATTTGAGCTTGGGCGCCAGGCGCGCGAAGCTGTTGGCGTTGTCCAGCCAGCCGTGCAGGGCAATGACCGGCAAACCGTCTTGCGGGCCGAACAAGTGCGCCGCCAGCTCGATGTGCGGCAGGCTCAGGCGGACTTCTTCGAAGACGTGGTTCATGCGCAATCCTGTTGTTGGCGGCCATCCCAGCGGTTGAACAGATCTTTCAACAACGAGGCGGTATCCAGCGGTCGCTCAAGGGGAAACATGTGGCCGCCGGGCATGGTCAGGGACTCGCCCTGGGGCAGGCGGCCGACGGAACTGGAATGGTGACGCATCACCACGCGGCTATTGTGCCCGCGCACCACCGCCAGGGGCACTTTCAATTGCCGGGTGCTGCCTGGACTGGTGTGTGGAACGCCACGGTAGATGCTGATTTCCGTGGCCGGGTCGAAACGCAGGCGCAGCTTGTCACCCACCTGGTGCAGGCCATGCTGCAGGTAGGCATCAAAGCATTCCGGATCGAAACCGCGAAACAGGGTTTTCCCGGCAAAATAGCGACGGGCACTTTCCAGGTCGCAAAACTCCTCGCGACGTCCCAGGGTGCGTCCGGCCGGGGTCAGGCGGTCGATGAAACCGAAACGCTTGGCCGCGCGGATGACCCATTGATCGGTGCGGGTCAGTACCGGTGAATCGAGCATGACTACGCCGCGATACAGCTCGGGACAACGCAATGCCGCGTGCAGGTGCAACACGCCACCGAAGGAGTGGCCAACGCCCCACACCGGTTGTGATTGCTGCTGCAGGTGATGAATCAGCTCATCGACCAGGTTGTACCAGTTGTCGTCCGCCGGGAAGCGCGGGTCATGGGCGTGTTGCTCCAGATGCGTCACCTGAAACTCGGGTGCCAGCGCCGCAAACAACTTGCCGTAGGTCCCGGAAGGAAAACCATTGGCGTGGGCGAAAAATATCTGTTGCGACATACCTGCAAATCCATGAGCGAGAACAGGGGTTCATTGTCCGCAAGGAAACATCTTGCAGCAATGACCGTAACTGACAGGAATGATGACAGTCAGGTCAGATCAATCATGGGGGGCTGTTGAATCGTTTGCCCCTCACCCCAGCCCTCTCCCAGAGGGAGAGGGGGCCGACCGAGGTGTCTGGTGTCATACATCGACCTGAGAAATCGAGTCGATTATGGATTCGCACAGCACTGTCAGGTCGCATTCTAAAGAAACCCACGATCAGTCCCCTCTCCCCCCGGGAGAGGGTTAGGGTGAGGGAGCTAACCCAAGAGTCGAGCTGATTACGGATTCACCCCAGCACTGTCAGGTCGCATTATTTTTAAAGAAACCCACGATCAGTTCCCTCTCCCTCCGGGAGAGGGTTAGGGTGAGGGAGCTAACCCAAGAGTCGAGCTGATTACGGACTCACCCCAGCACTGTCAGGTCGCAGTATTTCTAAAGAAACCCACGATCAGTCCCCTCTCCCCCTGTAAAAGGTGTAAACGATGTCCCCGGTCTCATGTGTAAAGGATGTACCGGTCTCTACAGTGAGGGATCGATCCAACTGCGCGAACCCGATCTCAACGTGCCGGCGGCTGCTCACCCAGCGGCACCACCGCCATGGTCAAGCGCGACACGCAACTGGCCTTGCCTTCGTCGCTGGTCAAGCGAATATCCCAGACATGGGTCGTGCGCCCGATGTGAATCGGCTTGGCCACCGCCGTCACCCGCCCGCTGCGCAGCCCACGCAGATGATTGGCGTTGATTTCAAGGCCCACGCAATAGAACTTGCTGGCGTCGATACACAGATAGCTGGCCATTGAGCCCACCGTTTCGGCCAATACCACCGAGGCGCCACCGTGCAGCAAGCCGTAAGGCTGGTGAGTGCGGTGATCGATGACCATGCTCGCGGTCAGGGACTCTTCGTCGAAGGCTTCGAAACGGATATCCAGCACTTCGCCAATGGTGTTTTTCTGGATTGCGTTCAACTGTTCGATGTTGGGAGTGGTACGCCACAGGCTCATCGCAGATTTCCCTTATTGGTTTTGTTCGTCCATCAATCCTGCCACAACACGGCTTCGCTGCGCTCGCTCCACTCTTCGAAGCGCCCGCCGTAAGCCGCTTCGATCACGTTGCGCTTGATCTTCAAGGTCGGCGTGAGAAAGCCGTTTTCCACCGCCCAACTGTCCTTGACCACCACCAGGCGGCGCAAACGTTCGTGCTTGTCGAGGGCGCTGTTGACCTCTTCCAGAAGTTTTTCCAGGCTCGAATGCAATCCGGCGCGCGCAGACCCGCCGGCATCCTGTTGACCGACCGCGGACAACACGCACAACCCCAGCGGCGCACTCAAGCCATCGCCAACCACACAGACCTGTTCAATGCGTGAGTGCACCGCCAGGCGATTTTCGATCGGCGCCGGAGCCACGTATTTGCCTTTGCTGGTCTTGAAGATTTCTTTCAGGCGCCCGGTCAGGCGCAGGTTGCCTTCGGCGTCCTCCTCGCCCTTGTCGCCGGTGCGCAAAAAACCGTCTACGGTGAGGGTGTCGGCGGTTTTTTCCGGTTCCTTGTAATACCCGAGCATGGTGGCGCCACTGCGCACCAAAACCTCCCCCGTGTCGTCAATCCGCACTTTGACATCCGGGCAAGGCTTGCCGATCCAGCCCGGCTTGTTCTGCCCCGGCAAGCAGATATGCGAATAACCGCAGCTTTCGGTCATGCCGTAGACCTCCAGCACATCCAGCCCCAACTTGCGGTACCACAGGAGCAAGGTCTGCGGCACCGGCGCAGCACCGGACAAGGCTACGCGCAGGGCATCGAGCCCAAGCCCGACCAGGACCTTGTGCCCGACCCGCTTGCCGATAAATGGCAGGCCGAGCAGGAAGTCGAGGCGTTTGGCCGGGATTTTGCCGTAGACGCCCATCTGGAATTTGGTCCAGATGCGTGGCACGCCAAACAGTGCCGTTGGCCGCGCCCTTTGCAGGTCAGTCAAAAAGGTGTCGAGGCTCTCGGCAAAGAATACCGTTTGCCCCGTATAGATCGACGCCATCTCGACGAACATCCGCTCGGCCACGTGGCACAGCGGCAGATACGACAGAAGCCGGTCCGATTCATTGAGGCCGAACAGTCCGGTGCCGCGAGTGGTCGCAAACCCCAGGTTTCCGAAGCTGTGCATCACCCCTTTGGGCACGCCGGTGGTGCCAGAGGTGTAGATGATGGTTGCCAGTTGATCGGCAGCGGGCTTTGGGTTGTCCTGGATCGGTGAGCTGCGTAGCAGATCGCTCCAGGCGAAATCAAAGGTGCCAGGCGGATGCAACGGCAGGCTGATGGTCGGCAGTTGCGGGTTGACCCCGCGGGACATCCCCGGCCAGTCGTCGAGTTTGCCGATGAACGCCAGCGCCGCTTCGGAATGCTCAAGTACCTGGGCAACTGACTCTGCGGTGAGGTTCGGGTACAGCGGCACTGACACGTGCCCGGCCATCCAGATCGCCAGGTCGGCGATGATCCAGTGCGCGCAGTTTTTCGATATCAGGGCGATGTGGCTACCCTGGGGCAGTTCCCGCGCGCGCAACCAGTGGGCTGCGCAACGGGCCTGATGACCGACGTCCGCCCAGGTCAATGTCTCGACCTGGCCGCCTCCGACAGGCTGCACCAGGAAGCGCTGCCGGGGATGACGGGCCTCACGCTCGTAGAAAACGTCCAGCGGCAAACGAAAAGCAGCAGACATGCGACTCGCTCCAGTGTTTTTTTTGTTCTGGAGCAAGCGTAGTCAACCAAGCAAGTGCTTGGTTATTTTTTTAAGGATGCTTGATGCTGTCGAGCGTCATCGACCCGACCAGAAGCTCATCACCCTTGATTTCTGCCAACCCGGCGGTGCTCACCTTTTCCGGCGGGTATCCCGCACCGTGTTGCAGGTAGCTCAACAAGTTGCCCACCAGCGGGTTGTGACTGACCAGCAGGACGTCACTCACCGACACCAGTTGCTCGGCCACTTTGTCCGAATCGGAGTCCGGGGTCAGCCAGTCGACGGTGCGGATTTCCGGTTCGAAGCCCAACGTCTCGCGCACCAGTTGCGCGGTCTGCTGTGCGCGCAGGTAAGGGCTGGCATAAATCGCAGTCAGCGGTTGCCCCATCAACAACGCGGCGCTGTGAAGCACTTCCTCGCGCCCCCGCTCCGTCAGCTCCCGCTCCGAATCGTGGACGCGCGAACCGTGTGGCACGGCTTCACCATGACGCAATACCCAGAGTTTCATAGTTTGGGTTCCTCATCTCGTACCGGATGCGGTGCGGGCGCCACGGCATGCGGTGCTTCACCTTCCGGTGTGCGTGGCGTCGGCCAGTCGGCGAACGGCCAGGGCTTCTGGTCGCTGTGAAAAGTGCCGAAACGACCGATCTGTGCCAGGAACTGGCTCAGGCTGTCGCCGAAGTTCATCAAGCTGGCGCTCGGAGCGCCATAGACCAAACGATAGATCAACTGCACCAGCACGACGCCGCCCAGGATGAACTGCGCCACTTGCCAGATCACTACATAGACGACCATCCACAACACCCGCAGCAGGATGGATTCGTACCGGGCTTCTATTTTCGGATCGTTCATGCGAGCTCCCTGATGCTTAGTTGAAACCACTGGTGGAAATGAAATCGACGTCGGTTTTCGGCTCGCCACGCATTAACAGACCAATGACCTGCTCCAACGTGCGCCCTTCGAACAGAATCGCGTGCAACCCGGCGACCAGCGGCATGTACACACCGACTTCCTGGGCCTTGGCCTTGAGCACCTTGAGGGTGTTGACCCCCTCGGCGACTTCGCCCAGGCGCGTGACCGCCTCTTCCAGGCTCAGGCCCTGGCCGAGGGCGAACCCGACCTGGTAGTTACGGCTCTTGGGTGAAGAGCAGGTGACGATCAGGTCACCCACGCCGGCAAGCCCGAGGAACGTCATCGGGTTGGCGCCCTGGTTCACCGCGAAGCGGGTCATTTCCGCCAGCGCCCGGGTGATCAGCATGCTTTTGGTATTTTCCCCCATGCCCAGCGCCACCGCCATGCCGGCGATGATTGCGTAGACGTTCTTCAGGGCCCCACCCAACTCCACGCCGAAACGGTCGGCGCTGGCGTAGACGCGAAAAGTCCGGCCATGCAAAGCCGCCTGGACCTGCCGGCACAGCTCTTCGTCTTCACTGGCAACCACAGTCGCGGTCAGCGCGTGTTCAGCGATTTCCCGCGCGAGGTTGGGCCCCGACAACACACCGATGCGAGCTTGCGGAGCGATCTCTTCGAGAATCTCGCTCATCAGTTTGAACGTCTGGGCTTCGATGCCTTTGGTCAGGCTTACCAGCAACTTGCCAGTCAAGCGTTCGGCATGGGGCACCAGCACCGAGCGCAACGCGCTGGACGGCAGTGCAACGAAACACAGCTCGCAGGCTTCGAGGGTGGCCACAAGGTCGGTGACCGGCGTGACGCCGGGCAGAATCTTGATGCCTTTGAGGTAGCGCGGGTTCTCGCGATTGACCCGAATGGCCTCGGCCTGCTCGGGGTCACGCATCCACTGCAGCACCTGATGCCCGTTCTCGGCCAGCAGATTAGCCACGGCGGTACCAAAACTTCCGCCTCCCAGGACCGCAATTGGGCGCTGTTCAGTCATATGCAATCCGTTAATCCATACCAGTGGCGATGTTGGCATTATACGGAGCGGCCCATCCTCGACCAGCCCCGCTGTTAATTACCGACTTTTGTAGGAAGAAGCCTGATAGGTCCACGGAAAATGCCAGCATCGTCAATGGAAAAGTCGATCAGCTCGGTTAACATGCGCGCCATCCATCGTTGACAGGGATGTGCTGTGACCCCGGATTTCGCTTCATCACGTTCGCCGCTGGTGCTGGCGCTGATCTTCAGTTCGCCATTGCTGGCCGACGACCTGTTTCTCGACGGTGAGGAAATGCCGCAAGTGTTGACGGCCACGCGCCTGAAGCAGTCGCCGGCTGCCGTGCCGGGGAGCATGACCGTGATCGATAGCGCGCTGATTAGCGCCAGTGGCGCCAGGGACGTCAGCGAACTGTTGCGTCTGGTGCCAGGAATGATGGTCGGCAACATCAGTGGCAATCAGGCGGCAGTGAACTATCACGGCACCAATGCCACCGAAGCACGGCGCATGCAGGTATTGATCGACGGCCGCTCGGTCTACCGCGCCGGCCTGGCGGTGGTGGACTGGAGTGACATCCCGGTAGCCATGGAAGACATCGAGCGCATCGAAGTGTTTCGCGGCCCGAACACGGTCAGTTACGGCGCCAATGCCCTGATGGCGGTGGTCAACATCATCACCCGGCGACCGGCCGACAGCCACGGCACGCGCCTGAAGGTGACCCGGGGGCAGCGTGGCATCAACGATTTTTACGCCAGCCAGGGTGTCGGCTGGGATGACGGTGACTTGCGACTGTCCCTGTCCGGCCAGCAGGACGATGGCTTCGACTACGACCGCAGGGGCGCCGATTACCATGACAGCCGTCGCCTGGACCGCTTCAACCTCGCGGTCAGTCACACACTCGACGAACGCCAGAGCCTCGATTGGCAATTGAATGCCAAGGACGGCACCAATCAGCGACCCTATGACTACCGTCCGGTGTTTTCCGGGATAACCAGAGCCGGCGACAATTCCGACGTCACCTCCAAGGATTACGCCGGCTCCTTGCGCTGGAATCTGGACTTCAACCCCGATCACAGTCTGTATGTCCAGGGCTCGGCCCAGCACTGGGATCGCCAGCAAACCTGGCGTGCCTGTGATGCCGAGATTTCGTTCAGCCCGCAACTGACCGAACTGTGGCAGCTCAACCCGAACTACACCGAACGCCTGGCCCGCAATATCACACGGTTCATCGGCTCCGGCGCACCACCCGGCACCCCGGCCGAGCAGGCGCTGGCCAATCAGGTACTCGAGCAATGGCGCAACGGTGCCAGTCAGACCGTCTGTGGTGACATCGACCAGAGTGTGCGCGAATCGCGCTACGACCTGGAACTGCAGGACACCCTGAGCCTGTCCGACAGCCTGCGACTGGTCAGCGGCTTGAACTATCGTTACGACCGGGCGGATTCCGAGACCTACTTCGATGGCACGCTCGATGACACGACGTGGCGGGCATTCGGCCAATTCGAGTGGCGCGCCACGCAACACTGGCTGCTGCAAGGCGGCGCCATGTACGAAGACACCCGCTTGATCGGCAGCTCACTGACCCCGCGCGTCGCCGTCAATTACCTGATCAACCCGCGCCACGGCTTGCGTGCGGTGTATTCTGAAGCGATCCGTTCGCCGGACATGTTCGAGGACAACGTCAACTGGAGCTATCGGGTCAGCAATCTGCGACCCGGGGCCTTTGGCCAGTCCAGTGCCCGTTACTTCGTCAGAACCCGCGGTCCCGGTGACCTCGAACAAGAGCACATGCGCTCGCGGGAACTGGGCTACAACGGCTATTTTGCCGAGATCGGGCTGGCGCTGGATGTGAAGCTGTTCCACGACGAAATCACCGGCATGATCAGCGAACCACTGCGCAACAATCAGTACATTGCCAGTAACTCGAACAAATCACGCTTCTCAGGCGCCGAAACCCAGTTCGACTGGCGGCTCGGCAATGCCGATCGCCTGCGGCTGACGTATGCCTATGTCGATGCCGACACCAGCGATCCTCTGGACGCCAGGCAGACTGCGCGCAACAGCGGTTCTGCCGGCTGGCTGCGCGACTGGGGGCGGGGCTGGAACAGCGCCCTCTTCTACTATGGCGACGATGCCCTCAATGGTTACCGCTTCGAACGGGTCGATGCACGCATCGCCAAGCGCATCGGCCTGGGCAAGGCCAATCTGGAACTGGCCGGCGTGCTCCAGCAACGCCTGGACAACCAGCCGACCACCTTCGTCGATAACAATTATGACGAGCGCCAGGTGATGTACTTCAGCGCCGAGCTGGAACTTTAAGATGCTGCATTGCCAATCATGGAGAACGCCAGGCCTGGGGCGCCTGATGGCGGTGCTATGCCTGCTGCTGAGCAGTCTTGCAGGCAGCCCGCCAGGTCATGCTGCGAACATTCTGCTGACCGCTGCCGAAGAAACCCCCGGTATGCAGGCGTTTACTCAAGCCCTGGCCGAGTTGCGGCCGAGCGACAGCGTGCGCTTCCAGGTGCTGGCCAACTTACCTGGGCCAGGCAAACTGCCTGACGATACCCGATTGATTTTGCTCGACCTGCCGAGCCTCGATTGGCGCCTGCAAGATGCACAGGGCCCGGCCACGCTGGTGTTGCGCATCAGCCGCCTGCAAGCACGGCAACGCCTGAACACCAGCCTGCCACCCCGGCTCAGCCTGCTGTGGAGCGATCCCCCGCTGGAACGTCAGTTGCGCCTGACCCGCCTGTTATTGCCTCAGGTCAAACGGGTCGGCGTGCTCTATGACACGCACAGCGAATTCCTTCTGAGCGAATTGCGGGAGTCGGCCCACCCCTTGGGTCTGGAGGTGGTCCCTCAGCGCTGGGACGATACCCGCGACAGCCGTCCATTAAACAAACTGCTGAGAAAATGCGAAGTCCTGCTCGGCTTGGACGACCCCGACCTGTACAACTCGTTGACCGCGAAAAACCTGCTGCTGAGCAGTTATGCACGCCAGCTGGCGCTGATCGGTCCCAATGCCGGTTTCGTCAAGGCCGGCAGCCTGGCCAGCACTTACAGTGATCAGAGCGATTGGCTGGCCATCCTCGACGAATTGCTCGACCGACCGCCGGCGACCTGGCCGCGCACGCAATACCCGCACCGATTCAAGGTCGCAAGCAACCCGCAGGTAGCTCGCTCATTAGGCATCGAACAGATAAACGAAGCGTCAGTCGCAAAATTGCTGGCCGAAGGAGAACGCCGCCCATGAGCTTGCGTCGCAGCTGGGACATCAATACCCGCACCCAGCTCATCAGCCTCGGCCCT
This sequence comes from Pseudomonas sp. GW821-FHT09H03, assembly GCF_059415945.1. Taxonomy (NCBI): domain Bacteria; kingdom Pseudomonadati; phylum Pseudomonadota; class Gammaproteobacteria; order Pseudomonadales; family Pseudomonadaceae; genus Pseudomonas; species Pseudomonas sp. GW821-FHT09H03. The sequence continues at coordinate 16,044 of NZ_JBWKOF010000021.1, forward strand.
GCCCTGCTGCTGACATTGATGTTGATCAGCTTCTTCACCTTCGTGCGCATTCAGGATTTGCGTCAGGAGATCACTCACACGGGTCAGTTGATCGCCAACCAACTGGCCCCCGCCACCGAGTACGGAGTGATCTCGGGCAATAACGAAGTGCTTGAAAGTCTGCTCAAAGCCACCCTGGCCACGCCCAACGTGCGTTTTCTGGAGGTCCAGGACAGTGCCAACCGGGTGCTGGTGTACGTCGAGCAACCCACCGCACACCACAATCGCGCGCAACAGGTGGAAGTCTTCCAGGCGCCTGTCCGGCTGCAACGGATCGCCTTGCAAAACGATTTTCTGCAGAGCGGCAAAGTCGCCACAACCACCCCGGGCGAGGACTATCTGGGCCGGGTCATTGTCGGGCTTTCCAACGATGCCTTCAGTCGGCGCCAGCAGGAAATCCTGCTCAAGGCGGCGATACTGGCGCTATTCGCACTGTTGTTCACATTTTTGGTGGCCCGGCGCCTGGCCAGCAGTCTGTCGCAACCGATCCGCGATATCGGCAACGCGGTCAAGGCGATCCAGCAAGGTGATTACAAAAGACCGCTGCCCATCGTCGACGACACCGAGCTGGGAGCGTTGTCGCAACACATCAACAACCTCGCCGGAGCCCTTGAACAGGCCAGTCGCGAACAGCATCAGGCAATGGCTCAGTTGATCCAGACCCGTGAAGAAGCGGAAATGGCCAATAACGCCAAGTCCGACTTCCTCGCCATGATGAGCCATGAATTGCGCACGCCGATGAATGGCGTGCTGGGCATGCTGCAGTTGCTGGAAACCACCGACCTCACCGAAGAGCAGGTCGAATACGCGGCGCTGGCCTGCGAATCCACCGAACATCTGCTCAAGGTCATCAACGACATTCTGGATTTCTCCCGTATCGAGCGCTCGGAACTGGAGCTCGAACACATTGCGTTCAACCTTGCCGACCTGATCGCCAGCTGTGCCCAGTCGTTCCATCACAGCGCTGCGCAACGCAGGCTCGATCTGCAATTGAGAGTCCCCGAAGACATGCGCGGGTTGCAGGTGAAAGGCGATCCGACGCGCATCCGCCAGATACTGGTCAACCTGATCGGCAACGCGCTGAAATTCACCGAGCAGGGAAACATCAGCATCGAAGCGCAGTGGCAGTCGCTGGATCACGAATTGCTGTGGTTCACCTGCACCGTCCGTGACAGCGGCATCGGCATCCCGGCCGAGAGCCTGGAATTGATGTTCAACGCCTTTCAGCAGGCCGACAGTTCCATTTCCCGGCGCTATGGCGGTACCGGGCTGGGCTTGCCGATTGCGCGCACCCTCGCCGAACGCATGGGTGGCACGCTACGCGCCCGGAGCGAGGAAGGTCTGGGTTCGGCGTTCACCCTGGAAATCCCCCTGGCACTCGATCAACACACACAACCGACCCCGACCCCGCGCGCGCCAAGCGGCAACAGCGACGGTGAGGGGCGCAATGTACTGCTGGTCGAGGACAATCCGGTCAACCAGACGGTCATCGAAGCCATGTTGCGCAGCCTGGGTTTCAAGGTCAGCATTGCTGGCGACGGCGCGCAGGCGGTACGCAGTGCCGAGAGTCTGATTTTCGAGGCGATTCTGATGGATTGCCGGTTGCCGATCATCGATGGCTATGAGGCCACTCGGCAAATCCGCCAGTTGCCCGGATGCTCCGATGTGCCAATCATTGCCCTGACCGCCAACGCCTTGCAGGGCGACCGCGAAGCCTGTTTGTCAGTGGGCATGAACGATTACCTGGCCAAGCCGTTCAAACGCACTGATTTGCAGCAAATTCTGCAGCGTTGGGTGCAGTAGTGCAGGCCTTTCGACCATCTGCGACTGGCGTGAAAGGCGAAAGTGCGGCAGTCTTAGGCACCTCGACTGGCCCGAAAATGGGCTTGAATAATAATTTCAGTGCACAAGTGTACATTCATGTCCTTGGTACTGTGACTTTCACCACAACGCAATAGTCTATGAGTAGGCTGCCGATTCGAGGCATGAACGCGTCGATCGGCCGGGAAGATCTGCCCCACCTGCCGCATGGGATTATTGAGGAGCTCGCATGACCAAACAAAACGCCTTTACCCGGGAAGACCTGCTGCGCTGCAGTCGCGGTGAGCTGTTCGGCCCTGGTAACGCGCAACTGCCCGCCCCGAACATGCTGATGGTCGATCGCATCACCCTGATCAGCGAAGAAGGTGGCAAGTACGGCAAAGGTGAATTGGTCGCCGAGCTGGATATCACCCCGGACCTGTGGTTCTTCGCCTGCCACTTCGAAGGTGACCCGGTGATGCCAGGCTGCCTGGGCCTCGATGCCATGTGGCAACTGGTCGGCTTCTTCCTCGGCTGGCAAGGTCTGCCGGGCCGTGGCCGTGCGCTGGGTTCGGGCGAAGTGAAATTCTTCGGCCAGGTCCTGCCAACCGCCAAGAAAGTCACCTATAACATTCATATCAAGCGCGTCCTCAAGGGCAAGCTGAACCTGGCCATCGCCGATGGTTCGGTTACCGTCGACGGTCGCGAAATCTACACCGCCGAAGGCCTCCGGGTCGGCGTATTCACCTCCACTGACAACTTCTAAGGGTTATTCGCATGCGCCGCGTCGTTATCACTGGTCTGGGCATTGTTTCGTGCCTGGGCAATGACAAAGAGACCGTCTCCGCTAACCTGCGTGCAAGCCGCCCTGGCATCCGGTTCAACCCGGAATATGCCGAAATGGGTCTGCGTAGCCAGGTTTCCGGCTCCATTGACCTCAACCTTGAAGAGCTGATCGATCGCAAGATCTATCGCTTCGTCGGCCACGCGGCAGCTTATGCCTACCTGGCCATGAAAGACGCCATCACCGACTCCGGCCTGACCGAAGAGCAGGTGTCCAACCCGCGCACCGGCCTGATCGCCGGTTCCGGTGGCGCATCGACCCTCAACCAGATGGAAGCGCTGGACATCCTGCGTGAGAAAGGCGTCAAGCGCGTCGGCCCATACCGTGTAACGCGGACCATGAGCAGCACCGTTTCCGCGTGCCTGGCCACGCCGTTCAAGATCAAGGGCCTGAACTACTCCATCGCTTCTGCCTGCGCCACCAGTGCTCACTGCATCGGTACCGCCATGGAACAGATCCAGATGGGCAAGCAGGACATCGTCTTCGCCGGTGGCGGTGAAGAAGAGCATTGGAGCCAGTCGTTCCTGTTCGACGCCATGGGCGCCCTGTCCAGCAAGCGCAACGACACGCCGGAAAAAGCTTCCCGCGCCTACGATGCCGACCGTGACGGCTTCGTCATCGCCGGCGGTGGCGGCATGGTTGTGGTTGAGGAGCTGGAACACGCTCTGGCTCGCGGCGCGAAGATCTACGCCGAAATCGTTGGCTACGGCGCGACTTCCGACGGCTACGACATGGTTGCCCCAAGTGGCGAAGGCGCGATCCGCTGCATGCAGCAGGCGCTGTCCACCGTCGACACCCCGATCGACTACCTCAATACCCACGGCACCTCGACTCCGGTCGGCGACGTTGCGGAAATGAAAGGTGTGCGTGAAGTGTTCGGCGACAAGGCTCCAGCCATCAGCTCGACCAAGAGCCTGTCGGGTCACTCCCTGGGCGCCGCCGGCGTTCACGAAGCGATCTACTGCATGCTGATGATGGAAGGCAACTTCATTGCCGGCTCCGCCAACATCGACGAGCTGGATCCGGAAGTGGCTGACCTGCCGGTGCTGACCAAGACTCGCGAAAACGCCACCATCAACACCGTGATGAGCAACAGCTTCGGTTTCGGTGGCACCAATGCCACGCTGGTACTGAAGCGCTGGGAAGGCAAGTAATTCCCCGCCGCTGAGCCGCACATGAAAACGCCCCGACTGGTTCGGGGCGTTTTTTTTGGTCTGCGAAAACATCATGCCCCAACACAAACCCCCTGTAGGAGTGAGCCTGCTCGCGATAGCGGTGGATCAGCCACCATCATCGGTGACTGACACTCCGTCATCGCGAGCAGGCTCACTCCTACAAGGGTCTGTGGCGTGCTGAAAATGAAACTTCTGTCATGCAACCAATCGCCCTGTGACCGAATGTCGCGGATTTAGCGGGCTGCAGCACTGTTGCGGTTTTCGCAAAAATACATTGCACAAAGCGAAGGTTTACTTAGCAAGCTAACAAACTCTATAACTGAGTCCTGCACACGCCTTGCTGCAGATATCAGAGATTGGAGCTAGCAGATGACTGTAAAAGTGACTGAACGCGACGATTCACACATGTCCCATGAAGGCGTAGCCGCCGGGGTACGGATCTGGGATGTGCATCAACAGGATTTGTTGGTGGGGATGTTCCACAACGAGATCGACGCCCACAATTACAAGGCCGAACTGGAAGTACAGGAGTGGCAACGCGAGCTGCAATCGGCACAACCTGCATAAAAAACGCCCCCCTGTAGGAGCGAGCAGGCTCGCGATGGTCGCTAACGATAACGCGGGAAGTCTGATTCCCCGCGGTGCTCTTGAGTCCATCGCGAGCAGGCTCGCTCCTACAATGGGGGTATTGTCATTGGCCGCTTACCACATCAGATCATCCGGGATCTGATAGGCCGCGTACGGATCATCCTCGGCGATGACTTCTTCGGTCTGCACATTCAGCTGCACGATACGCTGCGGGTCGCGCTCCTGGATCTTCAGCGCAGCTTCACGGGGAATCACTTCATAGCCCCCGGCATGATGCACGATGGCCAGCGAGCCGCTGCTGAGCTTGTTGCGCATCAGCGTATTGACGCAAATACGCTTGACCTTCTTGTCGTCGACGAAGTTGTAGTAGTCCTCGGTCGTCAGTTTCGGCAGGCGCGAGACTTCGATCAGTTGCTTGACCTGAGCGGCGCGGGCTTTCGCCTCGGCTTTCTCCTGCTGCTGGCGGTTGAGCTCCTGGTCGCGTTTGACCTTCTCGGCCATGGCTTCCTGTGCAGCACGCTGCTGGGAGTCATCGAGTTCGATCTGGCCTTTGTGAGCCAGACGCTGTTGTTTCTGTTTGTCTTTGCTGACCTGCTTGGCCTGCTTCTGGTTGACCAGCCCTGCTTTGAGCAACTGGTCACGAAGGGAAATGCTCATGGTGCTTATTACTCACTTAGGCAACTGCTCAACCGCAGCTGGGCAAATTCTTTTCCTGTCGTTTGGCCTCGCCCCACAGGGCGTCCAACTCTTCGAGGGTGCAATCTTGTATGGGACGCAGGGTATCGCGCAATGCCTGTTCGATAAAACGGAAGCGCCTTTCGAACTTGCCGTTGGCGCCCCGCAATGCGGTTTCCGGGTCGACCTTGAGATGCCGCGCCAGATTGACCACGGAAAACAGCAGGTCACCGATCTCCTCGGCCACAGCTTGCGGATCGTTTTCGGACATGGCTTCGAGCACTTCATCGAGCTCTTCACGCACCTTGTCCAGCACCGCAAGCGCATCGGGCCAGTCGAAACCGACCTGCCCTGCGCGCTTCTGCAGCTTGGCCGAACGCGACAGCGCCGGCAACGCGGCAGGCACATCATCGAGCAAAGACAGTTGCTGCGGTGCGACGGATTTCTCGGCGCGTTCCTCGGCCTTGATCTCCTCCCAGCGCTGCTTGACCTGCTCTTCATTCAGGCGCGGCACATCCAGCGGCGCATACAGATCACCGGTGGGAAATACGTGCGGATGACGGCGGATCAGCTTGCGGGTGATGCTGTCGATCACGCCGGAAAACTCGAAGCGCCCTTCTTCCCGAGCCAATTGACTGTAATAGACGACCTGAAACAACAGATCGCCCAACTCGCCCTGCAAGTGATCGAAATCACCGCGCTCGATGGCATCGGCCACTTCATAGGCTTCTTCGAGGGTGTGCGGGACGATGGTGGCGTAGGTTTGCTTGATGTCCCACGGGCAACCGTACTGCGGGTCACGCAGGCGGTTCATCAGGTGCAGCAGGTCTTCGAGTGAATACATCTGTCATGTCTCTACACAAAACCAATGTGGGAGCGGGCTTGCTCGCGAATGCGGTGTGTCATTCAGTGCACATTCCGACTGACACGCCCTCTTCGCGAGCAAGCCCGCTCCCACAGTTGATTGGCGTCGTTCTTCAGGGGGTTCGGTTACGCCGGGTTTCGATGATGTTCGGCAACTGGGAAATCCGCCCCAGCAACCGCCCCAGTGCATCCAGCCCCGGAATCTCGATGGTCAGGGACATCAGCGCGGTGTTGTCCTCCTTGTTCGAGCGGGTATTGACCGCCAGCACGTTGATCCGCTCGTTGAGCAGCACTTGCGAGACGTCACGCAGCAACCCCGAACGGTCGTAGGCGCGGATAACGATGTCCACCGGATAGGTGAGCACCGGTACCGGCCCCCAACTGACCTGGATGATTCGCTCCGGTTCGCGACCCGACAGTTGCAGCACCGAAGCACAGTCCTGACGGTGAATGCTCACGCCTCGACCCTGGGTGATGTAACCGACGATCGCATCACCCGGCAACGGCTGGCAGCAGCCGGCCATCTGGGTCATCAGGTTGCCAACACCCTGGATCTGGATGTCGCCGCGCTTGCCCGGCTTGTAGCCGGTAGCTTTGCGTGGAATCAGTTCCAGTTGCTCGTTGCCGCGCTCCGGCTCGACCAGTTGCTGTGCCAGATTGACCAGTTGCGCCAGGCGCAAATCACCGGCACCGAGGGCGGCAAACAGGTCTTCGGCGGTTTTCATGTTGGCTTTGTCAGCCAGCTTGTCGAAATCCACCGCCGGCAGACCGAGGCGATTGAGTTCTCGCTCCAGCAAGGTTTTACCGGCCGCGACGTTCTGGTCGCGGGCCTGCAGCTTGAACCAGTGAACGATCTTCGCCCGCGCCCTGGAGGTCGTGACATAACCCAGGTTCGGGTTCAGCCAGTCACGGCTCGGAGTGCCGTGCTTGCTGGTGATGATCTCGACCTGCTCACCGGTTTGCAGGCTGTAGTTGAGCGGCACGATGCGCCCGTTGATCTTCGCACCACGGCAGTTGTGACCGATTTCGGTGTGTACGCGGTAGGCGAAGTCCAGCGGTGTGGCACCCTTCGGCAAGTCGATGGCGTGACCGTCCGGGGTAAAGATGTACACCCGGTCAGGCTCGATATCGACCCGCAGCTGTTCCGCCAGGCCACCGATGTCGCCCAGCTCCTCATGCCACTCGAGCACCTGACGCAGCCAGGAGATTTTCTCTTCGTAGTGATTGGAGCCAGACTTGACGTCGGTGCCCTTGTAGCGCCAGTGCGCGCACACGCCGAGCTCGGCTTCCTCGTGCATCGCGTGGGTGCGGATCTGCACTTCCAGCACTTTGCCCTCGGGCCCGATCACCGCGGTGTGCAGCGAGCGATAGCCGTTTTCCTTGGGGTTGGCGATGTAGTCGTCGAACTCTTTCGGGATGTGCCGCCACAGGGTGTGGACGATACCGAGCGCGGTGTAGCAGTCGCGCATTTCCGGCACCAGCACGCGAACGGCGCGCACGTCGTAGATCTGGCTGAACTCCAGACCCTTGCGCTGCATTTTGCGCCAGATCGAATAGATGTGTTTGGCCCGACCGCTGATGTCCGCATCAACGCCGGTGGCGTGCAGTTCGTTTTTCAGCTGGCTCATCACGTCGCTGATGAAGCGCTCGCGATCCAGTCGCCGCTCGTGGAGCAACTTGGCGATCTGCTTGTACTGGTCCGGCTCCAGGTAACGGAAAGACAGGTCTTCCAGCTCCCACTTGATATGGCCGATACCGAGACGATGGGCCAGCGGCGCGTAGATGTCGAAAACTTCACGGGCCACGCGGTTGCGCTTTTCATCGTCGGCGGTTTTCACCGCGCGGATCGCGCAGGTTCGCTCGGCCAGTTTGATCAGGGCAACGCGCACGTCGTCGACCATGGCCACCAGCATTTTGCGCAGGTTTTCCACTTGGCCCTGTGTGCCCAGCACCAGGGATTTGCGCGGGCTCAGACTGTCGCTGATCGCAGCCATGCGCAACACGCCGTCGATCAGCTTGGCGACCACCGGGCCGAAGCGTTGGCTGACGGCCGGCAGCTTGATCTGGTCTTCGCGCACGCACCGATACAGGATCGCGGCGACCAGTGAGTCCTGATCGAGCTTGAGGTCGGCGAGGATCTCGGCGATCTCAAGGCCGGTGCGGAAAGTCGAGTTGCCTTCCGACCACAGATTCTGTGCCGCATTGGCTTGTTGTTCGGCCTCGCGAGCGTACTCGCAGGCTTCCTTCAAGGCTTCGCGATCCAGTGCCAGATCGACACTGACCGCATGATCGAGCCAAGCCTCGAGATTGATACTGCCGTCGGTGTTGATCGGCTGGTGTGCTCTCACCTGTACCATCTTGCTTACCTTCCCTACGACGCAGATTCAATGCGTCAAATCGCTGACCTTCGGTGCCCGTGCGCCACGCCGGGCTGGAGTGCGGCTGCACGGACGGGCCAGTCGGACCAGACGAGCATCCTAGCTCGCTTCAAATAACGCCATGGCCTCGACATGTGCCGTTTGAGGAAACATATCGAGAATCCCGGCACGTTTTAACCGGTAGCCCTGCTTGATCAATTCGACCGTGTCGCGCGCCAGAGTTGCAGGGTTGCACGACACATACACCAACCGTTCGGCGCCCAAGGTCTTGAGCTTGCGCACAACCTCGAAAGCACCGTCACGCGGTGGGTCCAAGAGTACCGCACAAAAGCCTTCGGCGGCCCATTCGGCGTCAGCCAAAGGCTGGGATAAATCGGCCTGAAAAAACTTCGCGTTATGCAGATTGTTGCTGGCGGCGTTTGCCGCTGCGCGGTCGACCATCACCTGCACACCTTCGACCGCCACCACTTCACGAGCAGCCTGGGCCAGCGGCAAGGCAAAGTTGCCCAGCCCGCAGAACAGATCCAGTACCCGTTCATCCGCCGCCGGCTTCAACCAGTCCAGCGCCTGGGCAACCATCGCTTCGTTGACGCCGGCATTGACCTGGATGAAATCCCCCGGGCGATACGCCAGTTCCAGGTCCCACTGCTCCAGACGATAACCCAGCGATTGACCGGCCTCGACCGGCTGCGGCTCACCGTCGCCATGCAGCCACAACTGGGCTTCATGGAACGCGCAGAAATCCTTGAGGATCGTCAGGTCAGCTTCAGACAACGGCGCCATGTGCCGCAGCAACACCGCCAGCGAGGAACCGCTGAACAACTCCACATGCCCGAGCGCCTGAGGTTTGCTCAGTCTCCGCAACATTTCCGGCAAGCCGGTCATGATCGGTTGCAAAGGCTGTACCAGCACCGGACATTCATTGATACCAACAATGTCCTGGCTGCCGGCGGCGCGGAAACCGACTTCGAGTTTCTTTGCCTTCATGTCCCAGCGCACGGCGACACGGGCGCGACGACGGTAGCCGAACTCCGGACCACTCAATGGCGCAGCCCACTCTTCGGGCTCGACACCGGCGACCTTGGACAACTGCTCGGCGAGCATGCGCTGTTTCAGGGCGAGCTGTTCGTTATGCGGCAGATGCTGCACGCTGCAACCGCCGCAACGACCTGCATGGGCGCACGGCGCCGGGCGGCGCAATTCGCTGGCCTTGAACACCCGCTCGGTGCGCGCTTCAACCACTTTGCCGTGGGCACCGAGCACGCGCGCCTCGATCTCCTCACCGGCCAACGCGCCGATGACGAACCAGGTGCGGCCTTCGAAAAACGCGATACCGCGACCGTCATTGGCCAGGCGCTCGATGCTCAGGCGCTGCTTTTTGCCGGTCGGGACTTGCGGGGCCTTGCTGCCGCCGGTGGGCTGGAAGCGCAGACCTCTTTCATGTTTGGCCATCAGTTGGGCGCGTCGAAAATGCCGGTCGACAGGTATCGGTCGCCACGGTCGCAGATGATCGCGACGATCACCGCGTTTTCAACTTCTCTGGACAGGCGCAGCATCGCTGCCACGGCACCGCCCGAGGACACACCACAGAAGATGCCTTCTTCGCGGGCCAGACGACGGGTCACGTCTTCGGCTTCGCTTTGCGCCATGTCGACGATGCGATCGACGCGGTCGGCCTGGTAGATTTTCGGCAGGTATTCTTCGGGCCAGCGACGAATGCCCGGAATCGCCGAGCCTTCCATCGGTTGCAGGCCGATGATCTGCACGCTCTCGCTCTGCTCTTTCAAGTAGCGCGAGACGCCCATGATGGTACCGGTAGTACCCATGGAGCTGACGAAATGGGTGATGGTGCCCTCGGTCTGGCGCCAGATTTCCGGGCCGGTGGTGGTGTAGTGCGCCTCGGGGTTGTCACCATTGGCGAACTGATCCAGCACCTTGCCACGGCCTTCGGCTTCCATTCGCTGAGCGAGGTCGCGGGCGCCTTCCATGCCTTCTTCCTGAGTGACCAAGATCAGCTCGGCGCCATACGCGGTCATGGCTGCCTTGCGTTCGGCGCTGGAGTTGTCCGGCATGATCAGGATCATTTTATAACCCTTGATCGCGGCGGCCATGGCCAGGGCGATCCCGGTGTTACCGGAAGTCGCTTCGATCAGCGTATCGCCGGCGTGGATCTGCCCGCGCAACTCGGCACGGGTGATCATCGACAGCGCCGGACGGTCCTTGACCGAACCCGCCGGGTTGTTCCCTTCGAGCTTGAGCAAAAGGGTGTTGCTGGTGGCGCCGGGCAGGCGCTGCAAACGGACCAGCGGAGTGTTGCCGACGCAATCGGCGATGGTTGGGTACTGCAAGGTCATGGCGTATTCGCAATCCAGACTGCGGGGGCGACTATCATACCGGCAAACGTTCGCAGGCCATATCACGCAAAGTGCGGTGCTTATGGTTTATGGGAATAAGCAGCAAGCCTGGAGCGGCAAGCGACATTGGAGGTGGCTCTGGGGGCAAGAAAACAGGGGAGTATTGTGATGGGAGCAAGGGCCGCTTCGCGGGCAAGCCGGCTTGCCGCACCGCCGCTCCCACAGCGGGACCAGGTTGCTCACACATTCGACGACTGGAACACAGTCAGCGTGGGAGCGGGCTTGCTCGCGAAGGCGTCGTCACCTGCACTATCGAAATCCGCCGGCAGACACATATTCAGGCGCAACCCGGCTCCCGTGTTCTGCGCCCAAAGCCGGCCACCCTGCCGCCGCACCGCATTCCTCGCAATGCTCAAGCCCAGGCCGAATCCACCATCCCCCGGGCGCGAACCGTCGAGTCGGGTAAAAGGTAGAAAGATGCGCTCCAGATCAGCTTCAGCCACGCCACCGCCCTGGTCCTCCAGCCATAAATGCCAGAACGTGCCCTCACGCCGCCCACCGAGGTGAACGATGCCGCCATCAGGTGAATGTCGAATGGCGTTACGCAGGATGTTCTCCAGCGCCTGGGCCAGGGTATTGAGATTCCCGCGAACCCAGCAGGACGCATCCACCGTGCATTGCAACTGGGCAGAAGGCCAGCCGCTTTCATAGCAGGCGTTTTCCGTGAGCATCTCCCACAAGGCCTGGATCTGAATCGCCTCGTCGGGTAATCGTTTGCGTTCGGTGTCGAGCCAGGCCAGTTGCAGAGTGTCCTCCACCAGACGTTGCATGCCATCGACTTCACGACCGATGCGCTCGCGTAGTTGCTCCAGCCCCTGCTCGCTTTCGCTGGCCACCCGCAGGCGGCTAAGCGGCGTACGCAATTCGTGGGAAAGGTCGCGCAGCAGTTGCTGCTGCAACGCCACGGTATTCTGCAAACGTTCGGACATGTGATCGAACGCCCGGCCCAGTTCGCCCAGCTCATCGGAACGCCTGGTAGTGCTGCTCGACAGCCGCACATTCAATTGATCGGCGCGCCAGGCATTGGCCTGTTCACGCAGGTGATTGAGCGGCACCACCAGAAGGCGGTACAGCCCGACGCACAGCAGCAAGGTAAACAGCCCTGGTATGACACCATTGGTGATCACGCGCCAGAACACCCGGTACTGCCCGGGCACGAAGCGCTGGGGCAACTCGATGACCAGGCTGCCGTCGGACGGATCACCGGGAAACGGCACGCGCATCCAGGGCTGGCCTTTCTTGTGGATTGGCCAGTCGAGGCCGCGCAGGAAGGTCAGGTGGCGGATCTCATCGTCTGTCAGCGGCTGACTGCTCAACGACTGCAAGTTCCCGTCGATCACGCCTACCCAGACTGCTTCGCGCTCACGCGTCGCCTGCAACCAACTATCGACGCCTGACTCCTGGCCTTGCCGCCACGCCTGCTCGGCCTCGGCGGCATAACGCGTCAGTGTGCCCCGGGCGCCATCCGACAGAAACTGGTTGCGCTGTTCCATGTAGCGCCCCCAGGACCAACTGAGCCAGATCATCAGCAGACAGAACGCCACCAGCAGGCAGGCCAGCTTCCAGAACAGTGAATGCCGGCCCGGCAGATTACAAATCATCGGCTGCGCTCAGGATGTAACCCTTGCCCCAGACCGTAAGCACTTCGCGCTCGGTGTAGCCGACGGCCTTGAGCTTGCGGCGGATCTGGCTGATATGCATGTCCAGGCTACGATCATGCGCTGCATAACCGCGTTTGAGCACATGCTGGTAAAGAAAGGCCTTGCTCAGCACCTCATCGGCGCGCTTGAGTGTTTCCAGCAGCCGATACTCGCTGCGCGTCAGTCCAACCGCCTGCTCGCCGTAGAAAACCTCGCCACACTCATCATCGAATCGCAGACTGTCCGTCGAGGGTGCTGGCACTGCCGGCGCCGGCCGCCGATCGAGCGCCACCCGTCGCAGAATCGCCTCGATACGAACTCGCAACTCCGCCATGCTGAAGGGTTTGGGCAGGTAGTCATCGGCGCCGAGGCGAAAACCGCTGATGCGATCCGCCTCGGCGCCAAGGGCTGACATCAGCAAAACCGGGGTGGAATGGCTCTGGCGCAATTGAGTCAGCACCGCCAGGCCGTCCATGCCCGGCAACAGGATATCCATCAACACCACATCGAACGATTGCTCGCGGGCCAAGGCCAGGCCTTCCTGGCCGTTCTGGCACCAGGTCACCTGGAAACCGCTGCGGTCCAGATGCTCGTGAACATAGGCGCCCAGCACGAGGTCGTCTTCGATGGACAGGATTCGAGGATGGCCGGCAGCAATGGGATTCATGACTATCTGCTAATAATTCTCAGTTAAGCAATTATTCAAGATTGCTTCGCCAGGAGCAACCCAAGGTTTGCCGGTATGGCAAAAGAGCGGTCCAGCGTTACCCGTGACAACATTAATTTTGCCAGGATCGCCCGCATGCAAATCGCTACACTGCGCAAGTGGTGCATGCCGGACGCATGTGCAGGTCTATGAATAGCCGGATGCAGGAGAGAGGCGTGCACAAGAAACTGGGAATCAAAGGCCGCGTGTTGATGCTGACCTTGCTGCCGACCAGCCTGATGGCATTGGTCCTGGGCGGCTATTTTACCTGGATGCAGCAATCGGACCTGCAAACCCAACTGCTGAAGCACGGTGAAATGCTCACCGAGCAACTCGCCCCGTTGGTGGCCCCGGCCATGGGCCACCAGGACAATGAGTTGCTCGAACGTATCGCCACTCAGGCCCTGGAGCATCCGGATGTGCGCGCAGTCACCTTCCTGGCGCCCGACCGCACTCTCCTGGCCCATGCCGGCCCGACGATGCTCAATGCGGCGCCTTCGGGCGACGGCACGCAGATGCTGCGCCGCAGCGGCAACGATGCGACACGTTACCTGCTTCCCGTGTTCGGCAAACACCGCAATCTGGCGGGCGACGTGATCCCCGAAGAAGCGGAACGCCTGCTGGGGTGGGTGGAAATCGAACTGTCGCACAACGGCATGCTGTTACGCGGTTACCGCAGCCTGTTCGCCAGCCTGCTGCTGATCGGTATCGGGCTGCTGGGCGCGGCGCTGCTGGCGTTACGCATGGGCCGCACGATCAATCGCCCGTTGGGCCAGATCAAGCAAGCGGTGGCCCAGCTCAAGGACGGTCATCTGGAAACCCGCCTTCCACCCCTGGGCAGCCAGGAACTGGACGAGCTGGCCTCCGGCATCAACCGCATGGCCGGCACCCTGCAAAACGCCCAGGAAGAATTGCAGCACAGCATCGACCAGGCCACCGAAGACGTGCGCCAGAACCTGGAAACCATCGAGATCCAGAACATCGAACTGGACCTGGCGCGCAAGGAAGCCCTGGAAGCGAGCCGGATCAAGTCCGAATTCCTCGCCAACATGAGCCATGAAATCCGCACACCACTCAACGGCATCCTCGGCTTCACCCACCTGCTGCAGAAAAGCGAACTGACACCGCGTCAGCTGGACTATCTGGGCACCATCGAAAAATCCGCCGACAGCCTGCTGGGGATCATCAACGAGATCCTCGACTTCTCGAAGATCGAGGCCGGCAAGCTGGTCCTGGACCATATTCCGTTCAACCTGCGCGACTTGATACAGGACACGCTGACCATCCTCGCCCCCGCCGCCCACGCCAAGCAGCTGGAGCTGGTGAGCCTGGTTTATCGCGACACACCGCTGTCCCTGGTGGGCGATCCGCTGCGGCTCAAGCAGATTCTCACCAACCTTGTGAGCAACGCGATCAAGTTCACCCGTGAAGGCACCATCGTCGCCCGTGCCATGCTCGAAGAAGATCACGACGACACCGTGCAACTGCGCATCAGCATTCAAGACACCGGCATCGGCCTGTCGAGCCAGGACGTGCGCGCCCTGTTCCAGGCCTTCAGCCAGGCGGACAATTCACTGTCGCGCCAACCTGGCGGTACCGGCCTGGGGTTGGTGATTTCCAAGCGTCTTATCGAACAGATGGGCGGCGAAATCGGCGTAGACAGCACGCCGGGCGAAGGTTCGGAATTCTGGATCAGCCTGAGCCTGCCCAAAACCCGTGACGATGCCGAAGACCTGCCCGCAGCGCCGCTGTTCGGCCGCCGCGTGGCGGTGCTGGAAAACCACGAACTGGCCAGGCAGGCGTTGCAGCATCAACTGGAAGACTGCGGCCTCTCGGTCATCCCGTTCAATACCCTGGAAAGTCTGACCAACGGGGTTACCAGCGCCCATCAGACCGATCAGGCCATCGATCTGGCGGTGTTGGGAATTACCAGCAACGATATGCCGCCGGAGCGCCTCAACCAGCATATCTGGGACCTCGAACACCTCGGCTGCAAAGTGCTGGTACTGTGCCCGACCACTGAACAGACGCTATTCCATCTCTCGGTGCCCAACCCGCACAGCCAGCTACAGGCCAAACCGGCCTGCACCCGCAAACTGCGCCGGGCCCTGTCCGATCTGGTCAGCCCGCGCCCGCCGCGCAGCGAGCCTGGCGAACCGCTGTCCAGCCGTGCGCCGAAGGTGCTGTGCGTCGACGACAACCCGGCCAACCTGCTGTTGGTGCAGACCCTGCTCGAAGACATGGGGGCCAAGGTGCTCGCCGTGGACAGCGGTTACGCTGCGATCAAGGCGGTTCAGCACGAGACATTCGACCTGGTACTGATGGACGTACAGATGCCGGGCATGGACGGACGCCAGAGCACCGAGGCGATCCGTCTATGGGAGAGTGAACGGCACTGCACACCGCTACCGATCATCGCCCTCACCGCCCACGCCATGGCCAACGAAAAACGCGCGCTGCTGCAAAGCGGCATGGACGACTACCTGACCAAACCGATCAGCGAACGGCAATTGGCGCAGGTCGTGTTGAAGTGGAGTGGCCTGGCGCTGCGCGATCACCGCCTGGATCGCGCCAGTGATAGCCATGGTGGAACCCATGACCTGCTGGTGCTCGATCACGAAGAAGGTTTGCGCCTGGCCGCCGGCAAGGCGGATCTGGCGGCGGACATGCTGGCAATGCTGCTGGCGTCACTGGAAGCCGACCGCGAAGCCATACGTAGCGCTCGCCACGCCGCCGACCATAACGCGCTGATCGAACGGGTGCATCGCCTGCATGGCGCGACGCGTTATTGCGGCGTACCGCAATTGCGCGCCGCCTGCCAGCGCAGCGAGACCCTGCTCAAGCAACAGGACCCGAAAGCTGCCATTGCCCTGGAAGAGCTGGACCGGGCAATCAATCGCCTGGCTGCCCAGTCGCGCATGAATGCTTGATTCACAGCAATGGCGTTGCCACGCAACCGCGTAAACTCAACGCAAACCCTGTAGGAGCGAGCCTGCTCGCGAAAAACCTGAGGGCGCCGCGGGCATTCAGGATGCCCGCATTATCGTTGTCGCCCATCGTCGGAACGCCACCCGGAGCAAACTCGCTCCTACAGGAACCGGACAAGGAGGAAGTCATGCGTACGATTCTTTTCAGCAGCCAGACCTACGACCAGGACAGCTTCCTCGGTGCCCAGCTACCGGCCGGCATCGAACTGCATTTTCAGACGGCACGCCTGAGTCTGGACACTGCAGCGCTGGCCCAGGGTCATGAAGTGGTCTGCGCGTTCATCAACGATGACCTGAGTGCCGCCGTGCTCGAACGCCTGGCCGCCGGTGGCACCCGCCTGATTGCATTGCGCTCGGCCGGTTTCAACCACGTCGACCTGCCGACGGCAAAGCGCCTGGGGCTGACCATCGTGCGCGTTCCTGCCTATTCGCCCCACGCGGTGGCCGAGCATGCGGTAGCGCTGATCCTGGCGCTCAATCGCCGCCTGCACCGCGCCTACAATCGCACCCGCGAAGGGGATTTCAGCCTGCACGGGCTGACCGGCTTCGATCTGCGGGGCAAGACTGTCGGCGTGGTCGGCACCGGACAGATCGGCGCGACCTTCGCCAAAATCATGAACGGTTTCGGCTGCCAGTTGCTCGCTTACGACCCGTACCCCAACCCACAGGTCGAAGCCCTCGGCGCGCGGTACCTGAGCCTGCCGCAATTGCTGGCCGAGTCGCAGATCATCAGCCTGCACTGCCCGCTCAACGAGCAGAGCAAGCACTTGATCAACCGCCAGTCACTGGCCCACATGCAACCGGGAGCAATGCTGATCAACACCGGGCGTGGTGGCCTGGTCGACACGCCGGCCCTGATCGATGCCTTGAAGGACGGTCGCCTGGGTTATCTGGGGCTGGATGTCTATGAAGAAGAAGCACAACTGTTCTTCGAGGACCGCTCCGACCTGCCGCTGCAAGACGATGTGCTGGCAAGGTTGCTGACCTTCCCGAATGTGATCGTCACGGCGCACCAGGCATTTCTGACCCGTGAAGCACTGGGAGCGATTGCAGATACCACCCTGCAGAACATCGCGGCCTGGGCGGCGGGCACGCCACAAAATCAGGTTCCAGACGACTGAAACGGATCGAAGGTCATCCTCCTGCGCGATACCGCGTGTTAGCCCGTGCTAGCATATCGCGCATATTTGGAGGACCCATGGTCGAACACGATTTCCGCTACAGCCTGATGAACCCGCAACACACCCTCACTGAATGCCGCGCTCTGGTGCCGGGGCGTTATCAAGTCACCGGCAACGGCGGCTCGATTCGCAACAACGACGTGCTGGTAGTGACCCTCAAAGGTGCCAAGGACCTGTCCATGCGCCTGACCGTCGAAACCGTTCGCCACCTGATCAACCCGCCCGGTCAATGGGTCGCGGTGGCCAGCGGTCCGGTGTTCGGTGAACTGGCGATCCACACCTGGCAAGTCAATTGCGACAGCTGCGCCAAAGAGCTGAGCTTCGAGTTTGCGGTCGACGCCAAACTGGGCAACAAGGCTGAAAAGCCTGCGGCCACCGCGCGGATCGCCGAGTTGGGCTGGACCAGCGTCGCCGAGAAACACCTGTGCCCGAAATGCCAGGAGCCCGCGTGATGAAACACCTCGCTCTGACCGGTATGGTCGGCGCCAGTCTGCTGGGCTGCGCCGCCGATCCGGTGCAGCTCGAACAGAACCGCAGCTACATCCTGGAGTGGATCGGTGAGCGTCCGTTGATGGACTACAGCCACCTGACCATCACCCTCGGTGCAGACGGCCGGGCCTACGGTAACGGCGGCTGCAACCACTGGTTCGCCCCATACACCCTTGAAGGCAACAAGCTGAGCTTCGGCAAAGTCGGCAGCACTCGCAAGCTCTGCGCGCCGGCGCTGATGGAACAGGAGAAGCGTTTCCTGCAAGCGCTGGAGAATGTGCAGCGCTGGGACGTCTCGTCGATCGACCAGATGCGCTTCTGGCCGGCTGAAGGCAAGCCGTTAAGGTGGTGGCTGGAAGAGGGTTGAGCCGGTAGACCGCTGGCCCTCACCCTAACCCTCTCCCACAGGGAGAGGGGACCGACGGAGTCGTTCTTTCGCTATACATCGACCTGAACGACCGGGTCGAACTCAGGTTCGAACGCCCCCCCTCTCCCACGGGCGGTCCGACGTTTCGGGAGGGCTGGGGTTAGGGGAGGCTCTTTACACTTCCCCGTCAATTCTTCGCCTGCAACGCCTCAAGCTTCGCCATCACTCCCGCCGCCGTCTGCTCACCCATCAACTGCTCACGCACCTTGCCCTTGTCATCGATGATGTAGGTCACCGGCAACGCCTCGCTGCGTGGCAATTCGAACAGTTCGGCAGGGTCCTGGGCCAGCACGGTGAACCTGATCCCGAGCTTCTCGCTCGCGCTTTTCAGCTCTTCGCCCTGCACATTGTCGAAATTGACCCCGAATACCCCGATCTTCTTGTCCTTGAGCTGCTCGGCCAATGTGTTCAATTCAGGAATCTCGGTTCGGCACGGGCCACACCATTCGGCCCAGTAATTGAGCACCAGCCATTTGTCGTCCAGACGCTCGGCGACTACTTTCTGACCGTTCTGGTCGATGCCATAGTCATTACCGCAGCCCCCCAGCATCAACGTCCCGATGATCGTCAATGCTGCTGCCAGTCGCCTAGTCATGTCGTATTCCTTGTGAAAAATTGAATGCGCCTGCGACCCATCGCCTCTCAAGGTTCTGGAATGCGCGCTGCACAGTTAGAATAGCCGCCACCTTACGCAAGATGCGACCCGCTCATGACCGATCTGACGCTTTATCACAATCCGCGCTGCTCGAAATCGCGCGGTGCGCTCGAACTGCTCGAAGCCCGCGGCCTGACTCCGACCGTGGTGCGCTACCTGGAAACTCCGCTGAACGACGCACAAATCCAGAGCCTGCTGGGCAAGCTCGGCCTGAGCGCCAGGCAATTGCTGCGCACCGGCGAAGACGAGTACAAAGCCCTCAACCTGGCCGACAGCAGCCTGAGCGAAGCGCAATTGATCGCTGCCATCGCCGCCCACCCGAAATTGATGGAACGTCCGATTCTTGAAGTCGGCGACAAAGCCGTCATTGGCCGTCCACCGGAGCAGATCCTGGAACTGTTGCCATGAGTGCGCCGTACATTCTGGTTCTGTACTACAGCCGCAACGGCTCGACCAACGAAATGGCCCGGCAGATTGCCCGGGGCGTCGAACAGGCCGGGCTGGAAGCGCGGTTGCGCACGGTGCCGGCGATTTCCACCGAATGCGAAGCTGTGTCACCGGACATTCCGGATGAAGGCGCGCTGTACGCCAGCCTCGACGACCTGAAAAACTGCGCCGGCCTGGCGCTTGGCAGCCCGACCCGCTTCGGCAACATGGCGGCGCCGCTCAAGTACTTCCTCGATGGCACCAGCAACCTGTGGCTGACTGGCGCGCTGGTGGGCAAACCCGCCGGTGTGTTCACCTCCACGGCGAGCCTGCACGGCGGTCAGGAAACCACCCTGCTGTCGATGATGCTGCCATTGCTGCACCACGGCATGCTGATCACCGGCCTGCCCTACAGCGAGTCGGCGCTGCTGGAAACCCGTGGCGGCGGCACGCCGTATGGCGCCAGTCATCACGCCGGGGCGGACGGCAAGCTCGGTTTGAATGAACATGAAGTGGCGCTATGCCGGGCGCTGGGCCTGCGGTTGGCGAAGACTGCACAGAAACTGGAGAGCTGAGGTGGCGAAAAAGCCGAAGATTCTGCCCGCCATCGAGTGGCTGGAGCCCCGGGTGCGGGCGATGCGCATCATCAGTCTGCTGTGCTTTTTCGGCCTGGCGGGACTGCTCTGCATTTACTACCTGTTGGTCGCCGATCTGCATGGCGCGCGCCCCTGGGTGATCCTGCTGATCGAACTGGTGCCGCTGCTGCTGTTGGCGCCGGGGATGATCGTCGGCAGTGCCCGGGGGCATTCGTGGATGTGTTTTGTGGTGAACCTGTATTTCATCAAGGGTGCACTGGCCGCCTACGATCCGAACCGGCAGATCTTCGGTTTGCTGGAGATGGGCGCGAGCCTGGCGGTGTTCTGCTCGGCACTGATGTATGTGCGCTGGCGGTATCAGTTGAACCGCAAGCTGGCTGGCGAGGGCGAAATTTCCGTCGCCTGACACATTGCAATCGCCAGCAGGCTGGCTCCCACAGGGGACCTGTGTATGCCGCAGATCCCAGCCTGCTGGCGATTGGCCGGTCTCAATGATTAACGGTGTAAGCCAGCATCATCGAAATCTGGCTCATCGGCCGGCCGCCACTTTGCTCATGCCACTGGTTGAACACATCCTGCACCAACGCCAGGTCGCGCAGGCTGCTCGGCACCTTGTCGATGATCTTCTGCGCATTCAACGCCGCCACCACGTCATAGCTCGGCACAAAAGTATCCTTGCCGACCATGCGCAGGAAGCGTGGAGCTGACAGACCGCCCAGCTGGTGACCGCGTTTTTTCAGGAAGGTCCAGAGCCCGACAATATCGGTCACCGGCCACTCAGCGATCAACTCGCCAAAACTGCCCTTTTCATGGGCAATGTCCAGCAGGAACTGCGCGTTGCGCGGCACGCTCTTGAGCTTGCCCAGATGGCGGATGATCCGCGTGTCCTGCATCAGGCGTTCGAGGTGCTCGGCGCTCAT
This sequence comes from Pseudomonas sp. GW821-FHT09H03, assembly GCF_059415945.1. Classification (NCBI taxonomy): domain Bacteria; kingdom Pseudomonadati; phylum Pseudomonadota; class Gammaproteobacteria; order Pseudomonadales; family Pseudomonadaceae; genus Pseudomonas; species Pseudomonas sp. GW821-FHT09H03. The sequence continues at coordinate 36,848 of NZ_JBWKOF010000021.1, forward strand.
CAGCACGACCTTTTCCGGATCGAAGCGGAAAAACACTTCCTCAAAGGCCGGCCATTTGGCGTCCACCAGGCTGTGCTTGAGCCCGGCCCGAAAAACGCGCAAAGCCATGGTCGAGAGGTAACGGTCGTCGCTGATCTTGCGCAATTGCACGGGCGTCTTGGGAACGGGCAGATGGGCTTCCAGCTCTGCTGCCGAACCGAAGCGGTTCAAGCAGTATTCATTCAGCCACTTGTAGTCGCGCATGCCCTCTCCTGAAAGTTGAAACGAAGCAAAAAACTTGTGGGAGCGGGCTTGCTCGCGAATGCGTAGTGTCAGTCGACAAATATGTTGAAGACACTACGCATTCGCGAGCAAGCCCGCTCCCACAGGTTAGATCAGAGGTTTACAACATTGACGAACCGCGAGGCCGCCGTTTCGTCGATCTTGAGGCTGGTGAAGTCGAACAGATTACGGTCCGCCAATTGCGAGGGGATCACGTTCTGCAGGCTGCGGAATATGCTCTCGGTACGACCCGGGGTCTTGCGTTCCCAATCCTGCAGCATGTCCTTGACCACCTGCCGCTGCAGGTTTTCCTGGGAACCACAGAGGTTGCACGGGATGATCGGGAACTGCTTGAGGTCCGAATAGGCCTGGATATCTTTTTCGTTGCAGTAGGCCAGCGGGCGGATCACCACGTTGCGACCGTCATCGGCGCGCAGTTTTGGCGGCATGGCCTTGAGCGAACCGTTGAAGAACATGTTGAGGAAGAAGGTTTCGACGATGTCGTCACGGTGGTGACCGAGCGCCATCTTGGTCGCACCGATTTCATCGGCGAAAGTGTAGAGCGTGCCACGACGCAGGCGCGAGCACAGCGAACAGGTGGTCTTGCCTTCCGGGATCAGCTCCTTGACCACCGAGTAGGTGTCTTTCTCGACAATGTGATACTCGATGCCCAGTTCCTTGAGGTAGGCCGGCAGCACATGCTCGGGGAAACCTGGCTGCTTCTGGTCCATGTTCACGGCCACGATCTCGAACTTGATCGGGGCGACCTTCTGCAAGTGCATCAGCACATCGAGCATGGTGTAGCTGTCCTTGCCTCCGGACAGGCAGACCATGACCTTGTCGCCGTCTTCAATCATGTTGAAATCGGCGACAGCCTCACCGGCCTGACGGCGAAGGCGCTTTTGCAGTTTGTTCTGGTTGACCGTAAGAGTGCCCATGACGCGAAATCCGTGAGGTGTGACGAAAGGCCGGCATTTTACGCAAAAATCCGAACCTGTGCAGAGCTGCCGAACACAGCCGGCTCCTGCGGTGACTCTACAGACACAACCGCGATTACCTGGGGGCTTTACAGCGCAATTTGCTCTAAGCCCTCGAGGGAACTCCTTTCTATACTGCGACATAAGGTCGCACGAGACCTGCAACTTACTTGGCCACCTTGGCCCGTAGGCGCTCCGCTGGGGGGCGACGGTAAAAACAAGAGGAGTGACTGGCATGATCCATCACGTAGTGGGGCTCTTCACCCACCCCGACCAAGAATGGAAAGATATTCGTGGCGACCAGGAGGAAAGCATCAGCCACATGTACTTGACCCATACCCTCATCCTGGCAGCGATTCCCGCAGTGTCGGCCTTTATCGGCACCACGCAGGTCGGCTGGGTGATCGGCAATCGGCCACCGGTGATGCTGACCATGGAGAGTGCGCTGTGGATGACGGTCATGTCGTATCTGGCAATGATCGGTGGAGTCGCGGTGATGGGCGCGTTCATCCACTGGATGGCTCGCACCTATGACGCCAATCCGAGCCTGGCACGCTGCATTGCTTTTGCCACCTATACCGCGACCCCTCTGTTCATCGGTGGCCTCGCGGCCCTGTATCCGCACCTGTGGCTGGGGATGATCGTCGGCACCGCGGCCATCTGCTACACGGTGTACCTGCTCTATGTCGGGCTACCAACGTTCATGAACATTCCATCCGACGAGGGCTTCCTGTTTTCCAGTTCGGTGCTCGCCGTTGGCCTGGTGGTGCTGGTGGCCATCATGGCATTCACCGTGATTGTCTGGGGACTCGGCGTGGGCCCGGTCTATACCAATTAGCAACTCACCACAAAAAACTCAGATCTGCCGACACAGGCCGCCGCAAGGCGGCCTTTTCGTTCCCCGGTTAATCGCAAGGTGAATAACCATTCGGCGCCCGGACGATTCGCATGGCCCCAAGGTTGCGGCATACTCGATTGCTCTGGAGATCCATCAAGCATGCCCGAGCAACTCAATACCCGCGTCGAAGACTGCTTCCAACAAGCCGAATCCTTTTTCAAACGATCGTTCAAACGCCCGGTGGTCAGCCTCAAGTTGCGCGGGCAAAAAGCCGGTGTCGCCCACCTGCACGAAAACCTGCTGCGCTTCAATCCACAGCTGTACCGGGAAAACAGCGCAGACTTCCTCAAGCAGACGGTGGCCCACGAAGTCGCGCACCTGATCGCCCATCAATTGTTCGGCGACCGCATCCAGCCCCACGGCGAAGAGTGGCAGTTGATCATGCGCGGCGTGTATGAACTGCCACCCAATCGCTGCCACACCTACGACGTCAAGCGCCGCAGCGTGACCCGCTATATCTACAAGTGCCCGTGCGCCGACAGCGACTTTCCCTTCTCGGCCCAGCGCCATGGTTTGGTGAGAAAGGGGCGGCGGTATTTGTGCCGGCGCTGTCGCAATACGCTGGTGTTCAGTGGGGAGATGCGGGTTGAGTAAAGCAGATTTGCGGTGTCTGGTCGGGGCCCATCGCGAGCAGGCTCGCTCCCACATTGGATTTCTATCAGACGCAAATGTTGTGTACGGCGCAGAACCTGTGAGGGAGCGAGCCTGCTCGCGATGGGGCCAGAGCAGGCGCTAGAGAATTACCTTGGCTCGCCGCAATTGCTCAATCCGCTGCGCACTGAACCCCAACTCCCCCAACACCTGATCGGTATGTTGCCCCAGCGCCGCGCCAATATGCCGAGGCTCAGGCAAACCTTGCGAAAACTTCAACGGACACGCCATCTGCGCCTGGCTCGAACCATCACCTCGCGGCACTTGCGTCACCAGTTCCCGCGCCTGCAACTGCGGATGCAGCACTGCCTCGCCCAGACTCAACACCGGCTCGACGCAGGCATCAAGTTCGGCGAACAACGCGCATAAATCGGCGAAGTCGTGCTTTTCGAACTCGACCTTCAGCGCGTCCTTGAGCTTTTTCTGCTGCGCCGGTTGCGCTGACAGACCCAGACTGGCCAGTTCTTCCAGCCCCAGCGCCGCGCACAACGGTTTCATGAATGCCGGTTCCAGGCTACCCACCGACAGCCAGCGCCCATCCCGGGAGCGGTAGTAATCGTAGAAACTGCCGCCATTGAGGAGCTGCTCCTCCGGCCCCGGCTCAACGCCACAGGCCAGATACCCGGCACCCGACATAGCGTTGAGGCTGAACGCACAGTCGGTCATGCTCACATCCAGATGCTGCCCCAGACCGCTTTGCTGCCGGGCGATGACCGCCGCCAGCAGGCCGATCACCCCGTGCAGCGACCCACCGGCGACATCCGCCACCTGCACTCCCAATGGCAGCGGCCCCGCGTCGGCACGACCGGTGTAGCTCGCCAGCCCGGCCAGCGCCAGATAATTGATGTCATGGCCGGCGCGGTCCTTGTAGGGGCCGGTCTGACCGTAACCGGTAATCGACACATAGATCAGCTTCGGATTGATCGCCTTCAGGGCTTCATAGCCCAGGCCCAATCGATCCATGACGCCAGGGCGGAACTGCTCGAGCACGATGTCGTAGTCTTCGAGCAACTGCTTGATCACCTCCAGTGCCTCAGGCTTCTTGAGGTCCAGGGCAAGGCTGCGTTTGTTGCGATTGAGATAGGCATGGCTGGCCGACACCCCGTGATCCTGGGGCGGCAGGACCCGCAGCAGGTCCATGCGGGTCGGCGATTCGATGCGCAACACCTCGGCGCCCATGTCCGCCAGCAGCAAGGAGGCGAACGGCCCCGGCAGCAATGTCGAGAAATCCAGAACCTTGAGTGACGCCAGTGGACCGAGCATGAGAGTTCTCCCTTTACGATGCCCCAGCCTAGGCAGCCGAGGGCGTTGCGGCAATCACCTTATGCGCCAGTTGCAATGACCGTAACGCTCAAATCCTGCCCATGAAAAACCCGCCGAAGCGGGTTTTTCATTGCAGCCTGTCTTACTTGACGTTGCTCGGGGTCGGGCCCTCGGCCACACCCAGGTCGTCTTGCGGACGCTCATCGGCGATGCCGCGACCGCCGCTAGCCAGTTCCGCTTGCAGCACGTCGGTATCCAGCTCCTTGACCCACTTGGCCACAACGATGGTAGCAACCGCGTTACCCACCAGATTGGTCAGGGCCCGGGCTTCGGACATGAAACGGTCGATCCCGAGGATCAGCGCCAGGCCGGCAACCGGCAGGTGGCCCACCGCGGACAGGGTGGCAGCCAGGACAATGAAACCGCTGCCGGTCACGCCCGCAGCCCCTTTGGAGGACAACAGCAATACCACCAGGAGCGTGATCTGGTGGGTGATGTCCATGTGAGTGTCGGTTGCCTGGGCAATGAACACCGCCGCCATGGTCAGGTAGATCGCGGTACCGTCGAGGTTGAACGAGTAACCAGTCGGGATCACCAGGCCAACTACGGACTTCTGCGCGCCCAGGCGTTCCATTTTGATCAGCATGCGTGGCAGCACCGACTCCGAAGAGGAGGTACCCAGTACGATCAGCAGTTCCTCACGGATGTAGCGGATCATCTTCAACACGCTGAAGCCGTGCATACGGGCAATCGAACCCAGCACGATCAGGATGAACAACAGGCAGGTGATGTAGAAGCAGATCATCAACTGGCCCAGTTGCACCAGCGAGCCGACGCCGTAGGCACCGATGGTGAACGCCATGGCACCAAAGGCACCCAGTGGCGCGAGCTTCATGATCATGTTGATGATGTTGAACATCACGTGGGCGAAGCGATCGATGAAGTCCAGCAGTGGCTTGCCGTAGGCGCCCAGGCGATGCAGGGCGAAACCGAAGATCACCGAGAACATCAACACTTGCAGGATGTCACCGGTGGCGAATGCGCCGACGATGGTGTTCGGGATCACATTGAGGAGGAAGCCGACAACGCTTTGATCAGCACTGGCTGCGACGTAGCTGGCGATTTTCGAGGTGTCCAGGGTCGTCACGTCGATATGCATGCCGTCGCCCGGTTGCACGATGTTGACCACAACCAGCCCCACCAGCAGGGCAATGGTCGACACGATCTCGAAGTACAGCAACGCATACCCGCCAGTCTTGCCCACTGACTTCATGTTCTGCATGCCGGCAATACCGCTGACCACGGTACAGAAGATGATCGGGGCGATGATCATCTTGATCAGCTTGATGAACCCGTCACCCAGCGGCTTTACGGCCACACCGAGCTGTGGATAGAAGTGACCGAGCAAAATACCGATGACAATTGCAACGATCACCTGGAAATACAGGGATTTGTACAGTGGCTGACGAGTCGTCATTGCAAAGTTCCTCAAGGGTGCCCGGTGACAACATCCATCTGTTGCACGTGACACCTCAATTGCGAACCCTCCTGCACTGGAGGGATTTGTTTTTCCGAGCTGCTCCATGGCAGGCATCTGCTCATGGCATCGCAAGGCCCGTGCCACTTAATGCGAAAACTCCGCCAGCCTCATGCCATCAAGGGTTGCAGGGTTTCCCAGGTCGCCTGACAGTTACATCCAGGTGGCGGATATCCGCCCTTCCACTAAAACCGGTCCTGCAAATTGGCGGATATCCGCCCTGTTCACACCAGCTGCCGAGCAGCTACCATCCGTCGCTCAATGGATGGATCTGCCTGTTATGCGCGAACGTACCATCGCCAGTCATTTCGCCCGGGCCGCTCTCGGCGGTGCGCGTCGGCACGGCTACGATTATTCGGGCCTGTTGCAGCAACTGGGGATCAGTCCCGAGTTGCTCCAGGAGCCCAAGGCGCGCATTGCGCCAGAGCAGTTCACCCAACTGATACAAGGGTTATGGCTGGCACTGGACGACGAATACCTGGGGTTTGGGCAAGCCCCAAGCAGACCAGGCAGCTTCGCGATGATGTGTCATGCCGTGATTCACTGCCGCAATCTGGAAAAGGCACTGCGTCGCGGCTTATTGTTTTATAGCCTATTCCCCGGGGCTCCGCGCCTGACCCTGAGCCAGGAGGACGATTGGGTGTGCCTGAGCCTGGACGACTCGCAACTGTGGGACCCGGACCACTTCCTCAGCGAGAGTCTGCTGGTGATCTGGCACCGCTTCGGCAGCTGGCTGATCGGCCAGCGCATTCGTCTGGAGCAGGCCACCTTCGGTTACCCCAGGCCCGACCACGGTGCCGAATACGATTTACTGTTCTCCTGCCCGCTCGAGTTTTCCACTGACCGCAGCAGCCTGCGCTTTCACAGTCGCTACCTGAACATGCCACTGCTCCAGGACGAACGTACGCTCAAGCACTTCCTTGAGCGCTCCCCCGCCGACCTGTTGTCGCGCCCGGACGACGGCGACAGCCTGACCAGTCAGTTGCGGCGCCTGCTCAGCCGCGACAGTTCGCACTGGCCGGATCTGGAAGCCGTGGCGGCACATCTGCACATCAGCCCGCAGACATTGCGCAGGCACCTGCGTGAGGAAGGTTCCAGTTTTCAGGAGCTGAAGGATCAGTTGCGCCGGGATATCGCGATTTATCACCTGAACCGCGCCGATTTGTCATTGCAACAGATTGCCGAACAACTCGGCTTTTCCGAGCCTTCGGCGTTTCACCGCGCGTTCAAGAAGTGGACAGGGCTTACACCGGGCGCCTATCGGGCGCAGGAAATGTAGGAGCACCGCTGCACGCCAGGCTCCTGCGAGGGTTGACGCGACAGGCTCGCGCCTGAATCACGCCACCGGAAAATGGATCCTGAACGCCGCCCCGCCCATCGACGAGTCCTCCAGGGTCAGCTTGGCGTTGTAACTCTCGATGATGTCCTTGACCACCGCCAGGCCAATCCCCTGCCCCGGATGCTGACGATCCAGGCGTTCACCACGTTGCAGGATTCGCGCGCGCTGATCCTGTGGTACACCGGGACCGTCGTCCTCGACACACAATTCGGTGCCGCCGAGGGTTTGGCGCACGATGATACGAATTTCACCGAGGCACAGGCGATAGGCGTTTTCCAGCAGATTACCCAGCATTTCCAGCAAGGCCCCCTGCTCGATCGGCACATAACAGGGCTCCGGCAGATCAAAAGCGACTTTCACCCGTTTGTCGCGGTAGACCTTGTCCAGCGTATCGCACAGACTTTGCAGCACCGGCCGTAGCCGCACCTGATGCCGCACCAGACCGCTTTTGCGCAGGCTGGCGCGCTGCAACTGATAGCTTATCTGCTGACTCATGCGTTCGATCTGGGTCTGCAGCACCCAGGCCTGATCACGATCTTCCGGACGCTGAGCCATGTCCTCGCTGACACCTTGCAGCACCGCCAGCGGAGTTTTCAGGCTGTGGGCCAGATCATCGAGAGAGTCCCGATAGCGGCTGCGCTGCTCACGTTCGCTGTGCAGCAGACGGTTCAGGGAACCGGTCAGGCGCAACAGTTCCCGGGGATGCTCTTCACTGAGGCTTTCGCGCGTACCGCCTTCGATCTGGTCCAGTTCCTGGCTCAAGCGACGCAACGCCTGCAGGCCCCAGGTCAAACCTATCCACAGCAACGCCAGCAGCACCAGCAATGCAGCGCCGAAGCCCAGATAGAGATTTTCCCGCAGTCCTTCGAGGGTAATTTCATACTCGCGAACCGGTTGCAGCGCAACAATGCTGAACGCAGCACTCTTGCCGCCCAGCAATTTGACCTCGACGTCATAGACGAAGAATTCCTGGCCGTTGGCTTCGCGGATTCGCGCGAACTCATTGCCACGTCCGTCATAACGCGGCTTGTAATTGATGTGCTCTTCCTGGGTGGCTTTCGAGCGCCAAACCAGTTGACCTTCGCGGTCGTAGATGTAGCCGAGCAAACGGCTGTCGGTGAGGTTGAAACGCTCGTCAGGCAATTGCGCCGGCATCTGCAGGCCGTTGTTTTCAACCCGGGCGGCGGAAATCAGCGTGGTGACATCCGACGCCAGGCGCTGCTCGATGGAATCCTGCAGCGCCAGACTGAACGCGCCCTGCATCGCTGGCAACAACGCCAGCATGAACAACACCGCCAGGAGCGTGGCGGCAAGCATCAGACGAACGCGAAGCGAGCGAATCAAGTGCAACGCTCATTGAACAGGTAACCGAGGCCTCGAACGGTATCGATCGGTTTAAACCCCGCCGGAGCTTCCAGTTTACGGCGCAGGCGGCCGACCAATACCTCGATCACGTTCGGATCACGCTCATCGTCATCCGGGTAGAGTTGCTCCATCAGACGATCCTTGGGCACCACCTGCTGATGGTGGCGCATCAAATACTCGAGGATGCGATATTCATACGCGGTCAACGCCAGGGGTTGTTCGTCGAGGGACGCCTGTTTGCGATTGAGATCGAGCAACAAGGGGCCGGCGACAATGGTCGACTGGGTGAATCCGCTGGAGCGACGCAGCAAGGCATTCAGCCGGGCGTCCAGCTCTTCGAACTGGAACGGCTTGACCACGTAATCGTCGGCACCGGCGGCCAGGCCCTCGACCTTGTCTTGCCAGTTGCCTCGAGCCGTAAGGATCAGGATCGGAAAGGTCTTGCCCGAGGAGCGCAGTTGTCGGATCAGGTCGAGGCCGCCCATGCCCGGCAGGCCCAGGTCAATCACCGCCAGGTCGTGGTTGAACTGCTGTGTCTGATACAGCGCCTCTTCGGCATTGGCAACGGACTCGACCACATGGCCACTATCGGTCAAGCGGGTTTGCAGGTGATGACGCAATAGCGCTTCATCCTCGACGACCAGCAATTTCATAACGCTCTCCAGGCAAATCAACATCTGCAAAGGTGCGACAGTGTACCTCGGCGGCTAACAGGACTATGCCGGATCAGCCACTGAGGCGATCCGGCGCAGACCATTGCAATACACTTTTTAGAAAGCGAAGTTGGCAGCCAGGTAAGTCTGGGCGCTGCTGGTCAGATCCAGCGAACCTTGTTTGCTGCCACTGCGCTGAACCATCTCGGTGCTGGCATTGCTGCGCAGGTAACGATAACCCAGTTCAACCGACGTGTTTTTTGAAACCTGTTGCAGGACACCGACTTGTCCGCCCAGGGCGTATCCGATGTTGCTGTCGCGGCTGAAGCCAGACGACTCCTGTGTCAGCTTGGTCAGACCGGCAGTGGCACCGCCGAACAGCTTGGTGTCGCTGCCTACCGGATAGAACAGGTCGTAGCTGCCCAGGAGGTTTTCCTGACGCAGTTTAATGCCATTGTGCGAGCCCGACACGTTGTCGTAAGTAGCGTAGTAGCGGCCCTGACTGTTTTGCTGACCCGCACGCACACCCCAGGTGGTGTCCTTGCCGATCACGCCATCGGCGTTCGGGCTATTGAGGTTATCGTTCAGTGCGTGGGACTTTTTCACTTTGTCACTGGTCTGTCCAAGCGTAAGGCCCGCGAAGTTATCGTTGGCCTGAACGGCGGCACTGGCGCCCATTACGGTGAAAGCCAGAAGCAGATTCTTCAATGTAGTCATTGGTGTCGTTCCTGTTGGGGGTAGTTGCTTTTGGGTACGGGGCAAGATTACCCACGGAGCCCTGAACTCCCCCTGAACGCACTCTGAACCTGGGCTGAACCAACCCGGCCTGAATGTCTCAATAGTTTTCAACAGGAGAATTGAGCTTGGCGGTACACGATTTCAGAACTACCCACCGTCAAGGCAACCCGGCAAAATACCCGCCATGAATCATGTCCCCGCCCTGCCCCTCTGCTGCACCCCACTTGATGACCATTGGCCGTTGCCTTTGCTGCTGCCGGATACAGTGCTGTTGAGTACTCATTTCGACAGTTTGCAATTGGCGCCTGATGACTTTCAGCGCAGTGCTGTCGAGGTGCCGGCGAGCATCCAGCGTTCGGTCGCCAAACGCCGGGCGGAGTTTCTTGCCGGACGGGTTTGCGCCCGGGCCGCATTGCAGCGACTGGAAGGATTGAACTTCACTCCAGCCATAGGTGAGGACCGCGCTCCGGTCTGGCCGGCCCATATCGCAGGTTCGATCACCCATAGCACCGGCCGGGCAGCAGCAATCGTCGCCAACAAGCGCCATTGGCGCGGCTTGGGCATGGACCTGGAAAACCTGTTGAATGCCGAACGGGCCGAGCGCCTGGCCGGGGAAATCCTCAACCCCGCGGAGCTACAGCGCATGGCGGCCGGCCCCCGAGACCATCTGGCCCTGCTGGTAACCCTGACCTTCTCGGTCAAGGAAAGCCTGTTCAAGGCGCTTTATCCGATCGTTGAGCAGCGTTTTTATTTTGAACATGCCGAAGTGCTGGAGTGGCACGAGACGGGGGAAGTACGCTTGCGCTTGTTGACCGACCTGTCCAATGAATGGCGCCATGGCACCGAACTGGATGCGCAGTTCGCAGTCAGGGACGGGCAGTTGTTGAGTCTGGTAAGTATCAAGGCCTGAAGTCTATCAGGGCGCTGCCCCCCCCCAGGTCGCAACGCACACACAAATATCAACGTCGCTCCTGATTCCTCGGCCAGCTCAAACTGAAACACGCCCCGCCCAGGCTTTTACTCTTGCCGACCAAGGCGCGCCCGTCATGCCAATGGATGATCCGCCGCACGATCGACAACCCCAGCCCATGCCCACCCGAAGCACGGGTGCGACTGTCGTCCAGGCGCAGGAATGGCGTGAAGATTTTTTCCCACGCCGACTCCGGCACACCCGGCCCGTCATCTTCGATATCCACCCGACAACGTTGCTGCCCGACCTGGTAACTGATGGTCACCCGTGATTGCGCGTGACGCATGGCGTTGGTCACCAGGTTCTGGATCGCCCGGTGCAGGTAGCGCGGTTCGGCCTCGACCCAGGCGTCATCGCAATCGGCGGCCGACAGGCACAAGCCCCGTTGCACCGTGACCTGTGCACGCAAGGGCGCGAGTTCCTCGATCACTTGATTGACCAAGGCGTCCAGATCGATACGCTGAAAATTCAGCGCCGGCGAACCCTGCTCCAGCCGCGCGTACGTCAGCATCTCGTCCACCAAGCGGTCGAGATCCTCGATGTCGTTGTCCATGCCCTGACAGTATTTTTCCAGGGCTTGCGGCGTGGTGGCCGAGCCGATCATTTCCAGGCCAAAACGCAGGCGCGCCACCGGCGTGCGCAACTCGTGGGATACCGCGCGCACCAGTTCACGCTGGATCGCCAGCAACTGTTGCAAGTGCTCGGCCATCCCGTTGAAAGCCGACGCCAGGCGCCCCACCGAGTCGGCGCCGCGGGTCGGCACACGGGTTTCCAGGCTGCCCTGGGCGATGCGCGTCGCGGCGGCTTCGAGGCCCCGCAAGCGCCGCTCCAATTGGCGCACCAGCAGGTAGACAATCAAACCGATCAGCGTCAACCCGAGCGCGGCAATCAGCACCAACCACTCAGGCGGATAAGGATTCATCTGATACAACGGACCGATTTCCAGGACCCACGGCGTGCCGACCATGCCGGCGAACACGCGGATCGAGTCGCCGCCCTTGCCCAGCGCCATCACGGTGTCCCCCTCGGACACCCGGCGGCTCTGGTCCTCGTCCATGTCCGCTTCATCCACCGTGACCAGCCGCAGGTCGAAGCCGAACCCCTTGCTTTCCTTCAATTGCGCCAGGCGCATGGGCTGATCGGCTACCGGGGTGCGCACCAGTTCATCGGTCAACAGGTAGATGGTCGCCCGGGCCAGTTGTTCGCTGATCTGCTGCACTTCCCCGGTGAGCATCAACTGTTCCTTGTCGCTGACCAGCTTGTATACCTTCGCCGCATGCGGGCCGATCTGTTCGACCAATGCCTGGCCGCGTAACACACGAGTGCGCTGGGTCAGGTCAAGGTCGGTGTCGGCAAAGGTTTTCAGCCCCAGCGGAATCCCCAGCAGCCGTTCCCACACCAGCAAGGCCCGGTGGCGCTCGGTCTGGTTCATCGGTTGCAAGTTGTCGGCCATCAGCGAAAACGTGCCGTGGGCCAGACGCTCGCGGTACTGCTCGCTGCGAACCTGGTTGAGCAGATGCAAGGCCAGCACGCCCAGCACCGCCACCAGAATCAGCGCGGCGCACATGCCGCCATAGATGCGCAGGAAGATTGAATTCACAGGGACGGGTCTACGCAGGCTTCGGGCACGAACAGATAGCCTTTGCTACGCACGGTCTTGATCAGGCGCGGGTGCTCCGGGTCGTCGCCGATCTTGGGGCGGATGCGCGAAATGCGCACGTCGATGGAGCGGTCCTGGCCGTCATAACCGATGCCCCGCAACGCAGTGAAGATTTCTTCCCGGGACAGGATGCGCCCGGCATTGGCCACCAGCAGCCAGAGCAAGTCGAACTCTGCGCTGGTCAGTTCGATGCCGTTGCCCTGCAACCAGGCCTCGCGCAAGGCGTTGTCCACGATCAGTGGACCGAACTGCAGGCGCCGTTGTTTTTCCGGGATTGCCTCAGGGGTTTCGCTGCGTCGCAATAGAGCCTGGATACGCGCCAGCAAGAGGCGCGGGCGAACGGGTTTGCACACATAGTCATCGGCACCCAGGTCCAGGCCAAGGATCTGGTCGGTGTCATCGGTGCGGGCGGTGAGCATCAGGATCGGACCGTCATACCGGGCGCGGACCTTGCGACAAATGCTCAGGCCGTCTTCACCCGGGAGCATCAGGTCGAGGATCACCAGGTCCGGCTGCTCATTGATGATGCGTGCCGCGGCCAGTGCGCCATCACCTTCGATTGAAACACGCAGGCCATTGGCCTCCAGGTAATCGCGGGTCAGTTCGGCCAGTCGCTGGTCGTCCTCCACAATCAATACCTGCCAGGCTTCTTGTTCCACGGTGACCTCTGCTTGCCAAAAACACTAATAAGGAAGGATCCGCCCGTCTTTTTGTAATGATTGGGGAGGATAAAACGCTGTACATGCTGGCCGATTGTATAAACGCCACCCGCCGAGAACACAAGCGGGCAAATGCGTTCGGACAACGGGCTCTTTTGTGATAGGGTTCGCGCCCTTAAAAATCAGAACGACTGTTTTCGATCATTGAAAACCAGTGTAAAACACTCCGCTCCAGCTAGGTCGCGGCCTACACGCCCGTTCGCTCTTTCACACACAATTTACGCACAGGTTTATCCACAGGTAGTACGTTGCAACCCCCTCCAAAACGCATTATCTTGTACCTCGGCGCTAAAAAAACCCTACATGTAGGGTTTTAGCTTAAAAGCCCAACCACATTTCAGACCACAAACTCAAGCGCTTTTATTGCCAGTTTATGGTTGAACCAAGCACGATTTTACAAGCCCAAACTGCGTACGCGGAGGGCACCGTTTTTTCAGGCCAGAAGGGTCAAAACGGTACGGGTGTTGCAGTCATCACTGACACCCCAGAAAGGAATCCGGCCTCGAGGCCAGGCTCGCGGCCAAAGACTTCGGCAAGGAAGCGGCATCATTAGCCTTTTCCTACTGTCCCGAAGTTGTTATGCCCGGCCCCACGCCGGTTGTAGTGCTTCAGGACAGAACGGTGGGCACCGTGATGGTGCCCAAACAAACATAGAGAATGTGGAGACACTCCCCCATGCAAACCGACACAACTCGCGAGAACCCGCAGGGTACCTTGCCGCAGGCCGCCGATTCGAATTCGGATCTGTCCGCCACCGCGCCAGGTCAGCTGCGTGTGATCAAGCGTAACGGCACTGTCGTTCCTTACACCGATGACAAGATCACCGTCGCCATCACCAAAGCGTTCCTCGCAGTTGAAGGCGGCACCGCTGCTGCCTCGTCGCGAATCCATGACACCGTGGCCCGCCTGACCGAACAGGTCACCGCGACCTTCAAGCGTCGCATGCCATCGGGTGGGACCATCCACATCGAAGAAATCCAGGACCAGGTCGAACTGGCCCTGATGCGTGCCGGTGAGCAGAAAGTCGCCCGCGATTACGTGATCTACCGTGACGCCCGTTCCAAGGAACGTGCCGTTCGCACCACCGAGGAGCCGGTACAAGCGCACCCGTCGATCCGCATCACCCGTGCCGACGGCAGCCTGGCGCCGCTGGACATGGGCCGCCTGAACACCATCGTCACCGAAGCGTGCGAAGGCCTGGAAGAAGTCGACGGCGACCTGATCCAGCGCGAAACCCTGAAGAACCTGTACGACGGCGTGGCCCTGACCGACGTCAACACCGCCCTGGTGATGACCGCCCGTACCCTGGTCGAGCGTGAGCCGAACTACTCGTTCGTCACCGCCCGCCTGCTGATGGACACCCTGCGTGCCGAAGGCCTGGGCTTCCTCGGCGTCGCCGAAAGCGCAACCCACCACGAGATGGTCGACCTGTACGCCAAGGCCCTGCCTGCCTACATCGCCAAGGGTATCGAATTCGAGTTGCTGAACCCTGTGCTGGCCTCCTTCGACCTGGAAAAACTGGGCAAGGCGATCAACCACGAGCGCGACCAGCAGTTCACCTACCTGGGCCTGCAAACCTTGTACGACCGTTACTTCATCCACAAGGATGGCGTGCGTTTCGAACTGCCGCAGATCTTCTTCATGCGCGTGGCCATGGGCCTGGCAATCGAAGAGAAGCACAAAGAAGACCGTGCGATCGAGTTCTACAACCTGTTGTCGTCCTTCGACTACATGTCCTCGACCCCGACCCTGTTCAACGCCGGTACCCTGCGTCCACAGCTGTCGAGCTGCTACCTGACCACCGTGCCGGATGACCTGTCGGGCATCTACCACGCGATCCACGACAACGCCATGCTGTCGAAATTCGCTGGCGGCCTGGGTAACGACTGGACTCCGGTCCGTGCACTGGGCTCTTACATCAAGGGCACCAACGGCAAATCCCAGGGCGTCGTGCCGTTCCTCAAAGTAGTGAACGACACCGCCGTAGCCGTTAACCAGGGTGGCAAGCGCAAGGGCGCTGTGTGTGCCTACCTGGAAACCTGGCACATGGACATCGAAGAGTTCATCGAACTGCGCAAGAACACCGGTGATGATCGTCGTCGTACCCACGACATGAACACCGCCAACTGGATCCCTGACCTGTTCATGAAGCGCGTCTTCGATGACGGCAAGTGGACCCTGTTCTCGCCATCGGAAGTTCCGGACCTGCACGACCTGACCGGCAAGGCCTTCGAAGAGCGCTACGAGTACTACGAAGCCCTGACCGAGTACCCGGGCAAGGTCAAGCTGTTCAAGACCATCCAGGCCAAAGACCTGTGGCGCAAGATGCTGTCCATGCTGTTCGAAACCGGCCACCCATGGCTGACGTTCAAAGACCCGTGCAACCTGCGTAGCCCGCAGCAACACGTGGGTGTGGTCCACAGCTCGAACCTGTGCACCGAGATCACCTTGAACACCAACAAGGACGAGATCGCCGTTTGCAACCTGGGCTCGATCAACCTGCCGAACCACATCGTCGACGGCAAGCTGGACACCGCCAAGCTGCAACGCACCGTCAACACTGCCGTGCGCATGCTCGACAACGTGATCGACATCAACTACTACTCGGTGCCGCAAGCGAAGAACTCGAACTTCCGCCACCGTCCGGTCGGCCTGGGCATCATGGGCTTCCAGGACGCTTTGTACCTGCAGCACATCCCTTACGGTTCCGACGCTGCCGTCGAGTTCGCCGACAAGTCGATGGAAGCGGTCAGCTACTACGCGATCCAGGCTTCCTGCGACCTGGCTGACGAGCGCGGTGCCTACGAGACGTTCCAGGGTTCGCTGTGGTCCAAAGGCATCCTGCCGCTGGATTCGCAACAGATCCTGATCGAAGCCCGTGGCCAGAAGTACATCGACGTTGACCTGAACGAATCCCTGGACTGGGCGCCGGTACGTGCCCGTGTGCAGAAAGGCATTCGTAACTCCAACATCATGGCCATCGCACCGACCGCGACCATCGCCAACATCACCGGCGTATCGCAGTCGATCGAACCGACCTACCAGAACCTGTATGTGAAATCGAACCTGTCGGGCGAATTCACCGTGATCAACCCGTACCTGGTTCGCGACCTCAAGGCTCGCGGTCTGTGGGACTCGGTCATGATCAACGACCTGAAGTACTACGACGGTTCGGTGCAGCAGATCGAGCGCATCCCGCAAGAACTCAAAGAGCTCTACGCAACCGCGTTCGAAGTGGACACCAAGTGGATCGTTGACGCGGCCAGCCGTCGTCAGAAGTGGATCGACCAGGCCCAGTCGCTGAACCTGTACATCGCCGGCGCATCGGGCAAGAAGCTCGACGTGACCTACCGCATGGCCTGGTACCGTGGTCTGAAAACCACTTACTACCTCCGTGCCCTGGCCGCGACCAGCACCGAGAAGTCGACCATCAACACCGGTAAGCTGAACGCTGTTTCCAGCGGCGGCAACCACGGTGACGACTCGGTCCTGGCAGCTCCTGCAGGTCCTGCTCCGGTACCGAAGGCTTGCGCCATCGACGAGCCGGATTGCGAAGCTTGCCAATGAGAGCCAGGTACAAATAAACGTATACATTAACTAGCAAGACACCACCAACCCCCTGATAATAAAGGGGGTTTTTGGTTTACATGAAAAAATCCCTTCTGAATCGCCCCGGGTTTCGTAGACACCTCCAAGCCTTAAAATGAGGCCCATTAGGAGGTGCCATGAGCAACCAGCGTTATCCCGAAGAATTCAAAATCCAAGCGGTCAACCAAGTGACCGAAAAGCAGCTTCCTGTCTCAGAGGTGGCTGCGCGATTGGGCGTGTCCGTGCACAGCCTCTATGCTTGGATTAAGCGCTACACCAAGCCCCAAGAGCAGCGCGTCCAGGAGGACGATCAGAGCGCTGAGCTTCGCCGTCTACGTGCTGAGCTAAAGCGGGTGACGGAGGAGCGAGACATCTTAAAAAAGGCCGCCGCGTACTTTGCCAAGGAGTGCGGCTGAAGTACGCCTTTATTAAGCATCTTGCGGACGACTACTCCATTCGACGGCTTTGCCAGACGCTGAAGGTTCATCCCAGCGGCTACTACGCGTGGCTGTCCGAACCGAAATCTGCTCGGGCTAAAGACGATCAGCGATTGCTCGGTTTGATCAAGCATTCCTGGTTGGAAAGCGGTGGTGTTTATCGCTATCGCAAGATCCATAATGACCAGCGACTTGGCCATTGATGCGCTGCTGATGGCGGTTTGGAGGCGCAAACCGAAGCAGGAGGTGATGATTCACTCTGATCAGGGCAGCCAGTACAGCAGCTCTGATTGGCGCAGTTTTTTAAAGGCCAACAACCTGGTCGCCAGCATGAGCCGTCGAGGAAACTGCCACGACAATGCCGTAGCTGAGAGCTTCTTCCAGCTGCTGAAACTGGAACGGATCAAGCGGAAAATTTACACCACACGACAGGATGCTCGTGGTGATGTGTTCGATTACATCGAGATGTTTTACAACTCGAAGCGTCGCCATGGTTTCAACAATCAGCTGTCACCGGTAGAGTTTGAAAAGCGTTACACAGCGAGCTTGGAGAGTGTCTAGAAAACCCGGGGCGATTCATTCTACCGTCTAGCTTGAAGGGTTTCCGGCTTGAGACTGAGCTGGGAATGTAGATCGAACACCGGGCTCCGAGCCAATCAGGCCTTTTCACCCCACTCTATATTCAGCCCAGCCTCAAGGTGCCTCCAAGGGGATGGGTAACCAGATAGATTTTCTCTCCAAGGTGTTTCAGCAAGTCGCATCGGCCAGTTTAAAAGTGAGGTTGGTGACGAAAATCGAATCATCACTTAGCATGAGGGATGTGTACTCCGCGTATCCATCGCATTAGTTCATAAAGTTAATTCAACCGTAGAAGTGAACTGTCACGGGCAACAAGTTCGGGTTCTAGCCTGATTGAGCTAACTGACCTCCCTTTAATTTTCTGAAGTAGCAGTTCCATAGCTCGATACCCCATTTCATGCATCGGCGACCGAATGCTGCTGAGTGGAATCGGAAGCTGCGCAGCCAGAGGGGTATCGTTGAAGCCGACAATTGCTATGTCGTGCCCTGGTGTGAGGCCGAGCGTACGCGCTGCCCCCATGACGCCAATCGCGATGAAGTCGTTTACGGCGAATACGGCAGTAGGGCGTATTGATCGCGAGAGAAGCTTCATCCCTGCTTCGTAACCTGCTGCGGTATCAAAATGGCTTGGGACAATCAAGTCAGATGAGATATCGATGCCAACAGTTCGACAATAACCCACAAAGCCCGCTGCACGCTCTACGCCGGTACTCGCAAAGGACTCCCCTGCAATCACTGCGAGTTGCGTATGCCCTTGAGAAATGAAGTGCTCAGCTGCTAGAGCCCCACCCCGGTAGTCATCGCAAGTGACAGAACAGTAATCGCCAGCGCGACGGCTAACCAGTACAAACGGTATGCCTCGTCCTGCGATGTCCTCTAGGAACTCATTGGCCGAGTCCACATGTGCATCACCAATAATCAGTCCGTCAACTCGGCGTGCCAGCGCCATTTCACCCAGCTCTCGCTGGATGGCTGGTGAATCCTGGGTGTTGGAAACGAAGGTGAAGACCCGATTCTTATAGGCAGCTTCGTCAATGCCCTCGTAAATCGTTGCCAGTACAAGGTCGGACAGCCTCGGTACGAGTACGCCGACCGCCTGACTACGTTGTGTTTTCAGGCTGGTAGCGTGTGGGTTTGGGCGATATTGCAGTTCGGCAGCCAGTTTCCTAATTCGCAACACTGTCTCAGCAGATGCCGCCAAAGCAGCGTCATCTTGTGAGCCATTCAAGACGCGGGAAACGGTGGAGACAGAAACGCCGAGCTGCTGCGAGAGTGCTCTCAGTGTGATCGGTTTTCCTGGTGTGCTCATACATTCCTTCTCACGCGACTATTTCAGCCCAATAGGGGGCGAAAGCCCGAGATTGTCAAACGTTTGAGTGTGCGGGCTTCGGGCCAAATTTTGAACACATCGGACGAATTTCGGCGCTTTTTCTAGAAAAAATCGTCTTTTAGGCTCCATTCTGCGCCGACGAATGGACAATCCTACCATATTGACTTTCCAAATATTCAGAGCATAGTTTGCCTACCCAAACGTTTGGGTAGCGATCCGCCGCCAAACCCAAACGTTTGGGTTAAAACAATAAAGACGAGGTTTCAGCGATGAACGAAAGTACGAAAGAGAAAGTGAGTCCAGTTCGAGTGGCTGTGGTGCAGTTCGATCCTCAGGTCGGCATGGAAAACCGTGAGCGCAATTTGAGGCACGGCTTGGCAATGGCGCTACAGGCAGTCGAAGGTGGTGCGAACCTCATTGTGTTGCCGGAGCTTGCAAACACGGGCTATCTCTTTACCAATCGGCAGGAAGCTTTCGAGCATGCGGAAGGTGTGCCGAATGGCCCTAGCGTCCAGATCTGGATGGACTTCGCGAAGAAACACGACGTTTATCTAGTCGCTGGTGTTGCCGAGCGAGATGGAATGCAATTGTTCGACACGGCAGTTCTGCTGGGCCCTGACGGCTTTATTGGCAAGTACCGCAAAGCCCACTTGTGGAATATGGAGAAGCTCTGGTTTACCCCTGGAAACCTGGGATTCCCGGTGTTTGACACCCCTATCGGGAGAATCGGTCTGCTAATTTGCTGGGATATCTGGTTCCCAGAGGTGCCCCGGATTTTGGCTCAGCAGGGCGCCGACATCATCTGCAGCGTTAACAATTGGGTATGGACTCCACCGCCCCTGTTCGACGAGACCGGCAAATGCATGGCCTCGTACCTGACGATGACTGCCGCCCATGTGAACAACGTTTTCATAGCTGCAGCCAACAGAGTGGGGACTGATCGTGGTGAGCGGTTCCTGGGCTGCTCGCTAATTGCTGGAACCAACGGATGGCCGATTGGCGAGGTCGCGCCGTCAGAGGGTGAGACCATCGTGTGTGCTGACATCGATCTGGTCTCCGCTCGTAGCGCACCGATCTGGAACAGTCTCAATGATCTGCCTCGTGACCGTCGGACAGACCTCTACGATTCCATGCTGGGTTATACCGGCCACAGCGCGTTTCCACGTTGAGGGCCTGCCAGCATGGGAAACTCAACTGTGGTGAGCAAACTCAAGTCTTCTGAAGTTTCCATTGTATTGAATGCAATCGCTGCTGCTGCGCTAGTGCTTATTGTGGCTGGAGTTGCTCATCTGGCCACGTTAATAGGCACCTCGGGTACTTCGCACTGGCCTGGATTCGCTGAACTCATGCAAAGCCTGCCGCAGCCGCTCGCGTGGCTGCGGTGGTTCTTGGGTGACATGAGTGAGGCAACCTTCTATAAACACGAGTTCGCTTCGGTAGGCATGTTGCTCGGTGCTCTGCTAGCACACTGGGCGTACAAACGAGGGGCGCGCTGGCAAGGTTTCTCCGTTTCCTATGGAACTGGGTTATTGCCTTGGATATTGTTTAGCTCGTCTCTGGGCTTGATTCTGAGCAATCTCCTTTGGAGCTGGACAATCGTGCAAAGCGGCGCGTGGCAACCCACTTTTGTGACCTTCGTGTCGTTACCAGCTGCCATGGTGCTGATGTTCGGGAGGGGATGGAAAGTCGCGATAGTGGGTGCCGTGATGGGAGCACTTCTGGTGACTCCGATAGCGCTGGTTCTGGTGAATTACGTTTGCAACCCTCTTAAGCTGCCAAGCATCATTGGCAACGTCAGTTCAATGGCGATAGGTAGTGCGGTGGCATTCGTAATTTGTCGCCTTGTTCCAGCATTGGTACGTAATAAGCTGGCGCCGGTGGAGGCGCCCAGCCCTGGAGCCACGACTCCCCTTGTGTACGGCCCGAGCTGGACGGTCAGGCGAATTCTTGCTGATTTCACTGAGTCACCGTTCGTGGGCAACGAACTGGCCAGTATCGGCTTGATCTTAGGTCTGCTGTTTGCCATCAGCTTGAACCCGCTGAGTCCAGTGTATGGCACTGGTCTTGCTGCACAGGTATTGGTGGGTCAAGTACTGGCCTCCGCTATTGGTGTACTGCTGTGGCGCAGACAATGGATGGTAAGAGGTTGGTATCCGACCTATATACCGGTGGTCTCTGTGACACCTGCCGCAATACTGACCTATGGTGGTACGCCCGTAGTGATTGTCATCAGTGCGTTGTTAGGTGCGCTGATTGGGCCACCGCTAGCCGCTGCCATCTCTGACCGTCTGCCAAAGAGCTTTCATCCATACCTTGGCAACGTGATATCAATGGCGATCTGCACATTGGTGATTTTGCCAGTTATCGGCATGTTGCCTGGTGTGGCCACACATTAGACCAGTCCTACTCATTAATTATATCGAGGTGCGAACCAGTCGCTATTGAGATACACATCGATGTGTGCGGCTGGTTCGTGATTAATGGTTCTCGTTTGGTCGGAAGTAAAATGAAAATGAATCCTCCGTTGTTAGGTTTTTATTCAGGAGTCTCTCTGCAAGAATTGGGGCGGCGTCTGCGAATAGGCGAATTCACTTCAGTGGAGTTGGTGCGCAAAAGCCTCGAAGCATATGAGTTAATTAATCCTCTCGTTAATGCTTTTACCTTTGTGGCTACAGATTTGGCTTATGAAGCAGCCTCAATGGCAGATAAAGAACTGGCAGCGGGTATTGATCGAGGGCCGCTCCATGGGATACCCGTCGCAGTTAAGGACAACATTTTTACTGCGCGGATCCCAACAACAATGGGGTCGGCACATTACAAAGGCTATATTCCAGATAATGATGCCGAGTGTGTGCAGCGCCTGAAAACAGCCGGGGCGGTCATCCTGGGTAAAACAACCACGCATGAGTTTGCCTTTGGCCCAACCGGAGACTGCGCGGCTCAAGGCCCTACGCTCAATCCGTGGGATACTTCTCGCATGGCCGGTGGCTCAAGTTGCGGAAGTGCCGTTGCAGTAGCATCTGGAATTGTGCCAATTGCTATTGGAACTGACACAGGTGGTTCAATACGAATACCAGCGGCGCTCACTGGCGTGGTCGGTTTCAAGCCGAGTATTGGCAGGATTTCTACAGAGGGCGTCTTCCCACTTTCGAAGACCCTGGATCACGTAGGGATTTTGGCTAACAGCGTAGAAGACGTTGCCCTAGTGCTAAGAGAGATTTCTTCAGAGAAAAAAATATTAGATTCGGATGTCTATGTAGAACCAGAAGAACTCAAGCTAGGCTGGGTCTCTCCAGAAACGTTCACGCTAACTGACCCTGTAGTTATAGACAGTGTATTCCAGTGCGCAGATGCACTATCTGGTGGGAATATCTCCGGCGCCAGTGATGTTGTAAAGCTGGCTGGAGAGCTTCGCCGCGCATTTGGATTGATTCAAAAGAGCGAGGCATATGAAGTTCACTCGGAGCGAGTGCTGTATCACCCAGAGCTGTATCAGATAGAAGTTCTAGAGCGCCTGTTGGCGGCGCAAAGCGTGAAAGGCTGGGAGTATGTTCAAGCGATGCATATTCGGCAGTCGCTTCAACAGTCGATGTTAAAGATATTCCAGGAGTTTGATCTGTTGGTCATGCCGACGGTTCCAATTCTAGCTCCAAAATTATATAAGCGAGCACTTGAGATTAGTGGAAGCAGTGTTCATGTTCGAGACGCGCTCCTGAGCTTAACCAGTCCTTGGAATCTGTTGGGGCTTCCAGCGATAAGCATTCCTTGCGGATTGGTGGAGGGACTGCCAATAGGACTCCAACTGATTGCCCCGCTCGGGAAAGATGATTTTTTACTCGAGATCGCTAATAAATTTTTCACTCATTAGCTGACCTAGGTTGAGCGTACATTTTTCTACTTTTTGACCATAATTAAAAGAATATTGGAACGGTAAAATGGGTGCCTATTCGATATCGTAAGGGGATGTCGACAGCCCTTTAAAATTCGTGCCTTTTAAGACTTTTTGATGTGTCGACGATACTTGGGAGGCTTCGGCCTCCATTTTTTTGCTAGTTCAATTGCAGGTGCTGTGGCATCAATGAGAGGCTCGCTCCTTCGAGCTGTGGACTTGCCCCTACAAAACCGGACACCAACTCCCCGTTAAATTGATGCAGCTGCCAAGCGCCTGAACTCCCTCGGAGAGCGATAGTTCAAGGCACTGTGCGGATGCTGCTCGTTGTAATGCTCGAAGGCAATGGCCAGGTTACGCAGCGCCGTTTCTCGATCCGGCTTGGGCATGTGCGCCACGTAATCCCGTTTGATCGTCTTCACGAAGCTCTCGGCCATGCCGTTGCTCTGCGGGCTGCGTACCGGGATGGTCACCGGCTGCAAACCGATTTGTCGAGCAAATAGACGCGTCTGTTCGGCGGTGTACGCCGAGCCGTTGTCGCTTAGCCATTGCACCGGCGTGGCGGGCAGTTGATCACCGAAGCGCTTCTCCACGCTTTCCAGCATCAAGTCGCGGATATCATCGCCACTGTAGCCGCTTACGCGAAGATGCGACTTGCAGCAATGCAGGCGGCACAGAGAAACGCGGGCAGGTTCAACCCTCATGAGCTCATGGCCAACCTGCAGATTTCGCTCGTGTGAACCGAGGCGTCAAAAGCTCCGTACGTTGTCGCTGAACACGCCGTGGGCTTCCACTTCTTCGTTGTAGGCATTTACAGCTTCGCTGTTCTCTGCCAGCCATTGCTCGCACTGTTGCTTCGTTAGGGCATCGGCCAGAGCCTGCTCCAACAGAGTTTTCTCTTGAGTGTGCATGGTATTTTTTCCATTTCAGCCGCGCTCACCAAGCTAACGCCTAAGTTAAAACACCATTTTCTAGACGGTCAATCAGATCCTGTATCCGTCTAAGACCCTAGGTGTGCGCCGTAACAGCCACGTAGCCGAGAGACAAAACCCTCGATATTCGTTTCAGATTGATTCGGCCCCGCCACCGGGTGAGAGATGCGCCCCCCGATATTTATCAAAGTCCCGTGTTTGCGGGGCGGAGCGGCCAGCGGAGCCGGGAGATAAAACCGTTGATATTCACCAAGGGCCTGTGTTTGGAGGACGGAGCGGCCAGCGGGGCTCATAGATGAAGCCGCGTATATTCATTGCCCGATAATACCCCCCAATATTCGTCAATGGCCCATTTTTGCTGGTAGCGACGGCCAGCATGGCCGGGAGATGAACACGCTGATATTCGTATCACGCAGCCAATTCGGCCCCTGCCAAGGGCAGGAGACCAAACCCCGGATATTCGTCAAAAACCCGTGTTTGCTGTCCGGAACGAGCATGGGCCA
Source organism: Pseudomonas sp. GW821-FHT09H03 (assembly GCF_059415945.1). Classification (NCBI taxonomy): domain Bacteria; kingdom Pseudomonadati; phylum Pseudomonadota; class Gammaproteobacteria; order Pseudomonadales; family Pseudomonadaceae; genus Pseudomonas; species Pseudomonas sp. GW821-FHT09H03. Next base: position 61,137 of record NZ_JBWKOF010000021.1, read on the forward strand.
GGAGATGCCCCCTCCGATATTCGTCTGGGCCCGGTGTTAGTCGCTCACGCGGAAAGGCGACTGTTTGATTCCGAATGAAGCAATGAAGCCTCAAGCCTGTAGGTGCTGACGCTTAGTTAATCCAGTGGCCGAGATGTCACTGACCCAGTCTTATTCCTCGCGAACCATTGCCTATGCTGGATTTCTGCCTGCTTGAGGTAGGGCAGTCTTGCTTCGGTACGTGGGTCAATTCGGTGTCAGCGTCTACACTTAGCCGACTTACGTATACTTTCGAGCCTAGAAACAGGGTCAAACGACAAAAAGTATACGTTTCTTGGTTCTGAAGCGTAAACTCAAGCGCTGAACCCCCTGTCCAGCCTGGGCTCTACGAATCTATACGAATTGTACCTGGGCACTCTGCCAATAAGCTGAGCCGGTAAGCGCTGCAAAGTGCTTACCTGAAACCCCCGATCAGCCTCTGGCAGGTCGGGGGTTTTCTTTTGCCCCAGGGAAAGTGGTTACCGGCCTGGCGCCTTCGCGGGCAAGCCACGCTCCCACAGGTTTTGCAGCGCGCCCGCTAACGAAAACCGACACAAAACCTGTGGGAGCGTGGCTTGCCCGCGAAGAGGCCATCGGCGACAACACAAAATCCCGGTGCCTGATAAAAACCCATAAAAAAACCCCTCTCTCGAGGGGCTTCCTTATGCAGCATCAACCAACATCAAGTCATCTGAATGATGGTCTGCATGATGGTGCTCTGGGTGGAGATGGTCTTGGCGTTCGCCTGGTAGTTGCTCTGCGCCTTGATCAGGTCAACCAGTTCGTTGGTCAGGTTGACGTTGGACTCTTCCAGGGAATTGGACTGGATCGAACCCAGACTGCCGGTTTGCGGCGCATCATAACCAGGAATGCCCGAGACGTAGGTTTCCTTCCAGCTGGTGCCGCCTACTGGTTGCAGACCCTGTTCGTTGGCGAAGCTGGCCAGTGAAATCTGGCCGATCGGCTTGGTCTGGTTGTTGCTGAAGTTGGCCAGCAGCACTCCGCTGCCGTCGATGGTCAGGTTGGTGATCTGGCCGGTGGCGTAGCCATTCTGCGCCGGGATCGAACGAGCGGTATCGGCGTTGAACTGCGTGGTGTTGCTCATGGAAATGCTCAACCCTGCCGGGTCGGCGGCTGCGCCGTTGGCGGCCCAGACGCCGGCGGTCACGGTGCCTGGTACCCAACCGTTGATCTTGAGATCGCTGCCGATAACTGGCGCAGGTGCCGGCACGGTCGGTGGAACGGTTGGTGGCACCGGGGTGCTGACCGAAACCAGTTTGCCAGACGTATCGAACGTCATGGTCGAAGGAACCGGGTCGACCGCAGTTGGGCCAGTCGGCGCGCTGCCATCCGGGTTGCGACCATCGATCAGCGTGTAGGTATCCCAAGTGTTGGGACCGGTTTTCACCATGTATTGATCCATGGTGTGCTGGTTACCCTGAGTGTCGAAAATCGGGGTGCTGAACTGCTTGGTGAAGGTTTGCGTCTTGGTCGGATCAAACTGGTTGGAAACAACGGCCTGATCAATGATCGGCGCCGTGGAGTTCAAGTTGATCGTCGAGGAGACACTGGTGGTGGCTTTTGGCGCCAGGTTGGAGGTGTCGAGGCGCAAGTCGGTCAACACGCCATTGACGATCTTGCCATCGGCATCCACACCGTAACCTTGCAGACGCGAGGTGCCATCGGTGTTGGTGACGAAACCTTCCTTGTCGACCTTGAAGGTACCGGCACGGGTATAGGACAGCGAGCCGCTGTTGTTCAGTACGAAGAAGCCGGAGCCGTTGATGCCCATGTCCAGCACGTTACCGGTGTTGTTGATGTCACCCTGGGTAAACTGCTGGGAAACGTTGGCCAGACGCACGCCGTTGCCGACGGTCTTGCTGCCTGTACCCAGGCGAGTCACCGAGTACACGTCTTCGAACTCTGCACGGGACGATTTGAAACCGGTGGTGGCGACGTTGGCGATGTTGTTGCCGGTCACGTCCAGTTGTTTGTTGGCTGCATAGAGACCGCTAAGGCCGATATTGAAAGACATAATCCACTCCTTGTGCCGTGTTAGTCGGCTCTACATACCAATGGTTTGTACTTTGGACAGGGCAATGCTGCCCAGCCCGGCCAGATTAAGCATCAACTCACCGCCGGTCTGGCTGATGGTCACGCTGTTGACGGTGGCTGGCAGGTTGGTGATCAGCGCTACCGACTGGCCATCAATGGTGCTCGTCGCCCCGAAGGTATAAGTGCCGGCAGGTACCGTCTCACCCGCATCGTTCTTGCCATCCCAGATGAAGCTGGCATTGCCGGCTTTCTGCGCGCCCAGATCGATGGTGCGTACGGTTGTGCCGGTGGAGTCGGTGATTTTCAAGGTGGCCGAGGCCACCGATGCCGGTACCACTACCGTGCCGCTGAGGCTCTTGGTGGTATCGACCACCGCCTTGTCGCCAGGGGCAATGACCGAACGGCCCACCAGCGACGAAGCCTGCAATGCCTGGGACGAGTTGTAGTTGCTGGCCAGACCGGTCACGGTGTCATTGAGCGTGGTGATGCCTTCCAGACTGCTGAACTGGGCCAGTTGAGCGACGAACTCGCCGTTGTCCTGGGGCTCCAGCGGGTTCTGGTTTTTCAACTGCGTCACCAACAATTGCAGGAACGCATCCTTGCCCAGGGCTTTCTTGCCCGTGGCGCTGCCGGTGGCTGCCCCCAGACCGTCCTGCGTGGTAGTGGCCTTGACCGAGGAATTGGCCAGGATGTCATTGAGGCTCAAACCACCGGTGGAATCGGTAACACTCATCTGAGTCGCCCCTTATCACTGACCGAGGGTCAGGACTTTCTGCATCATGGTTTTGGCGGTGTTCATCATTTCGGCGTTGGTCTGGAACGAACGGCTCGCGGAAATCATGTCGGCCATTTCTTCCACCACGTTGACGTTCGGGTAGTAGACGTAGCCCTTGGCATCGGCCGCCGGGTGATTCGGCTCGTAGCGCGCCTCAAGATTGCTCTGATCTTCGACCACACCCAGCACCTGTACGCCTTGACCGGCCGCATCCTGGTTCTGGAACAGCGAATTACTGCCACCGCTCTGGCCACCCTGGAACATGGTGGCGAATACCGGATGACGTGCGCGATAGGTCTGGTCGATGCTCGACGAGACGGTCTCGGCGTTGGCGATGTTCGAAGCGACGGTGTTCAAGCGAGTGGTCTGGGCACTCATGCCGCTACCGGCAATGTTGAAAACACTGGATAGAGACATGGCTTACTCTCCGCGCAGGGCTGACATCAGCCCTTTGAATTTGCTGTTGAGCAGGGTGAAGCTGGCCTGGAAGCCAACTGCGTTTTCCGCGTAGTTCGACTGTTCCAACTGGGCGTCCACGGTGTTCTGGTCGATCGACGGTTGCATCGGCGTGCGATACATCAGCGACCCGTCACCATTGCCCAGGCCCTCGGCTTCGATATGACGGCTGTTGGTCATGTTCAGGGCGAAGGTGCCGTTTTTGGTTTTCTCGTTCTGCTCGGCGAGCACTTTCGAAAAATCCAGATCCCGAGCCTTGTAGTTCGGGGTATCGGCGTTGGTGATGTTGTTGGCCAGGACCTCGGCACGCTGGGCGCGAAAGCCCAGGGCTTGTTCGTGGATACCGAGCGCTTTATCGAAGCTGATGCTCATGTCGGGAAACCTTTGGGTGACCTGATTTTTCGTACGTTGAAGTTAGCAAGCCTCATGCCAATTCAAACAAGCCCGTAAACCGGGGCTTTGCGAGCAGCGGCAAGGTGGCAATGCCAGAAAAGCGGCAACGGTTTTCCGGCGCATGCCGCTTTTCTGCCGCCTGACTCGGTGTGGAGAACAACACTGACCTTGTGGGAGCGGGCTTGCTCACGAAAGCGGTGTATCAATCAACGTTGATGGCGACTGGCAGGACGCCTTCGCGAGCAAGCCCGCTCCCACTTTTGGATCGAAGCGACACTGAAGTAATCATCAAGCATAAAAAAACGGGAGCCCTTGAGGACTCCCGTTCTTTGATGACGCCGACAACATCACTTGGCCTGGTAAATGATACCCGGGCTGCACTGCACCATCTGGTAATGGTCCGGCAAACCGTTCAGCGCTTCGGACGCACCAAGGAACAGGTAACCGCCCGGCTTCAACGTGCTGTGAATACGCAACAGGATGTCCTTCTTCACCTCGGCGGAGAAGTAGATCAGCACGTTGCGGCAGAACACGATGTCGAACTTGCCCAGGCTTGCGTAGCTGTCCAGCAGGTTGAACGAACGAAACTCCACCCGGCTCTTGATCGGCGCCTTGATTGCCCAGCGCCCCGGCCCCTTGGGGTCGAAATAACGCTGCAGGCGCTCGGGTGAAAGACCACGACCAATGGCGAGACTGTCGTACTCGCCGGTCTTGCAGTTGTTCAACATGGTGCCGGACAGGTCGGTGGCAACAATCTGCACCCCCATGCGCAACTGGCCCAGGTTGATACGTTCAAACTCGTCGATGGCCATCGACAGCGAATAGGGTTCCTGACCCGACGAGCAAGCCGCCGACCAGATACGCAGGCGCTGGCCGGGGCTGGCCTTGATCGCTTCGGGCAGTACCTTGTTCTTCAACACCTCAAACGGATAAGTGTCACGAAACCACAGGGTTTCGTTGGTGGTCATGGCGTCTACCACCTGCTCACGCAAACCGCTGCGTGGCTGGGTTTGCATGCGCTGGACCAACTCACCCAGAGACTTGATGCCTTGCTGCTCCATCAGCTTGTTGAGACGACTGGAGACCAGGTACTGCTTGTTTTCACCGAGCAAAATGCCACAGGCTTTTTCCAGGAAAACCCGGAACTGTTCGAAATCCAAATTACCCGTAGACAATGATGTCCGCCTCTAAAATCGTGTTGACCGCCAGGAGCAACGAGCCCCTAGCTGAAGTCTGCTGCTTTGATCCGGTCGACTACCCGGGATGCCAGGTCATCAGGGCGAAATTTGGCCAGGAAGTCATCGGCACCAACTTTCTTGACCATCGCCTCATTGAAAACACCCGACAACGAAGTGTGCAGGATGATATGCAGATTCTGCATGCGCGGGTCGTTGCGGATCTCGGCCGTCAGGGTGTACCCATCCATCTCCGGCATCTCGATGTCGGAGATCATCATCAGGAACTCGTCCCCCGGTTTCTTGCCTTCATCGACCAGCTTGCGCAGGTAATCCAGTGCCTGGCGCCCGTCATTGAGCGCTACGACTTCTACGCCGACCGTTTGCAGGCATCGCGTGACCTGCTTGCGCGCCACGGACGAGTCGTCGACCGTCAGTACACGCAAGGACAACGCCTTGTGCTGGGTTTCAACATCCACTACGCCAACCGAAATCACCTCAGAAGTAGGCGCCACCTCCGCCAGCACTTTCTCGACGTCGATGATTTCGACCAACTGGTTGTCGACCCGTGTCACCGCCGTCAGGTAGTGATCGCGACCGGTGCCCTTGGGTGGCGGATGGATCTCCTCCCAGTTCATGTTGACGATGCGCTCCACCGAGCGCACCAGGAAACCCTGGGTCTTGGTGTTGTACTCCGTGATGATCACGAAAGGATTGTTCTTGTCCTTCAGAGCACCAGAGCCGGTTGCCATCGCCAGATCAAGGATCGGGATGGTCGCCCCGCGAATATTTGCCACACCGCACACCACAGGACTGGATTTTGGCATCAACGTCAGTTTGGGGCATTGCAGCACCTCCCGAACCTTGAATACGTTGATTCCATACAGCTGCTGACCGTCGAGACGAAACAACAACAGCTCAAGGCGATTCTGCCCCACCAGTTGCGTGCGCTGGTTCACCGAATCCATTACACCAGCCATGCCCAGACTCCTACACCAACGCCAAGTGTTGTTGCGACGCACCTTCATCACTAAACGGCACGGCGCTTGCTTTTTTATCTGTCATGAACACAGAACCGACATTTTTCCGACACCTGACCACGCCCTGCCGCAAATTATTCGGCGTGTTCGCGGCCGTTTGCCTGTTCAACGCTGGCAGCCCTGCCCTTGCTGACGCGGTTACCTTGCCTGACATGCTTATCGGCGTCACCCAGGGGTTTCTTGAATTCACCGTAGAAGACTATCTGGCTACCAGTCAAACCGAAGGTCGCTACGAGATACAGGTCAACCAGCTCGATCCGCGACTGCGCATGCCCATGTGTGACAAGGAATTGACAGCGTCACTCGAAAGCCCGGCCAAGCCACTGGGGCGCGTCACGGTTAAGGTCCGTTGTGAGGGCGCCAGCCCCTGGACCGTCTTCGTACCCGCTCAAGTACGCCTGTTCCGCGATGTCGTGACCGTCGCCCGGCCATTGCGCCGCGCAGCCATCGTCGAGCCTGAAGACGTGATCCTGCGCGAACGCGACATCAGCTCGATCAACCAGGGCTACCTGACTTCCCTGGACCAGGCGATCGGGCAGCGACTGACCCGACCAATGGTCGCAGACCAGTTGATTACCCTGGTGCATATCGAACAGGCGGAAGTCATACGCAAGGGCGATCAGGTCGTGATTACCGCCCGCAGTGGCACGCTCAGTGTGCGAATGCCCGGAGAAGCCCTTTCAAACGGCGGCCTGAGCGAACAGATACGGGTGAAAAACCTGAACTCTCAACGGGTTATCAAGGCGCAGGTGACCGCGCCCGGGCAGGTGGAGGTATTCATGTAGGGAGTTGATTTGGCGATGTTCTGTGCCCATCAAGCGCCTGGCTTGCGAAAACATGGCGCTGGCCCCGGCGGTTCCCTAAACTGTGCCCTATGCACGGCAAGCGTTGACGCGCGCAGACTCATTGATAAATGAGCCTAAAGTTTTCCAGGGTATGGCCGAAAACAGGGCAAGCGTCCAAATTCCCAGAGGTTTTATCATGGTCATCGATTTCAGCCGTTTGAACAGCTCCTCGTCCCCTACGGGCAGTACACGTACCAGCGCCGCCAGGGAAACTGCCGAAGCCGGCAAATCCGCGCCGCTGGAATCCGCGGCCGAACAGGCCGGTACCGTCAAAAGCGGGGAATCGGTACATTTCAGCGAAGAGGCTCAGCAGTTGCAGAAGGTCACTGACAAGCTGCGCGATCAGCCTGCCGTCGACAAAGCCCGCGTGGCCGAGTTGAAAGCAGCGATTGCCGATGGCAGCTATAAAGTCGACAGCAACCGCGTAGCCAGCAAACTGCTCAACTTCGAAGCCCAGCGCTAGGCCCCGGCCGGCGCCAGGCTTTTGGACGCTTAAAACCCAAGGCCCGCCATGCACGACACTCATTTACTGCAACTGATTACCGACGACTTTGCACCGACGCAACATCTGCTGGAGTTGCTGCAGACCGAATCGCTTGCCTTGCATGGCCGCGACATGCCATTGCTCGAGGACATTCTGGCGCAGAAACAGGCCCTGATCGTCTTGCTTGAACAGCATGGCCGCAAGCGCAGTGAAATACTCACCAGCCTCAATCTGCCGACCAGCCGCCAGGGTCTGGAGCAGTTGGCCAGCCAATCAAGCATTGGCGAACAGTTGCTGGCGCAAAGTGACGCGCTGACCGATCTACTCGCGCAATGCCAGGCCATCAACGCCAACAACGGCAAGTCGATCCTGACCCAGCAAATGGCCACGGCCACCCAGTTGAAAATCCTCAATGGCGGTGAAACCCCGGCGCTTTACGACGCCAGCGGCACTTTCTCCAAGCTTGCCAAGCCTCGCGCACTCAGTCAGGCCTAGCTCCACGTTGAGCCCGCTCTATCACTAAGCGCAACATACTGGCAAAATGATAGCCAGTTGTAGTCAAATTTGCCTGGAGATTGATTAGCCGTGTCAAATGCCCTAAATGTGGATGATTCCCCGCAGCCACCCAAGGTGCTCTCCACGCCTCTGGAAATCTCCAGCAACCTGCGCCAGTTACTTGAAAGCCACGACCCCCTGATCATCACCTTTCATGAACGCAGCCAGCGCTTCCAGAGCTATCTGGTTGATCTGGACCGTGAAGGCGGCATGATTGCGCTGGACGAAATGGTCCCTCGCGATGGCGAACGTTACTTGCTCGCCGGCGAGCCGTTCAAGGTCGAAGGCTTCCACGAAGGCGTGCGCATTGCCTGGGAAAGCAATGGCCGGTTGAGCATCGATGAGTCCGCTGGCGGTCGCTGCTATCGCGGCACCCTGCCGGATGAAGTGATCTACCATCAGCGTCGCAATGCGTTCCGGGCGGCGTTGAAGCTGGCGCAACTGGTAGACGTAAACCTGGACGGCGAGAAGCTCAAGACAGCCTATCCCGGCAAGCTGCTGGATATCTCCGCGACTGGCTGCAAGCTGCGTTTCGAAGGCGACATTACTGGCAGCCTGCAACTGGGTCAGGTTTATGACCGATTCAACGCCGAGTTGCCCTTTGGCAAAATGACGGCACCGGTCGAGCTGCGTTACCTGCACTTCGAAGAAAAGATCGCCACCACCTTCGCCGGCATTCGTTTCCACAACATGAGCGGGCTGGTGCAGCGTCAGGTCGAGCGGTTCGTCTACCAGCTGCAACGCGAAGCGCGCCGCTTCGACAAAGACGACATCTGATTCAACGCTTCATGAAAAACGGGCAGTCCCTGGCGGTGACTGCCCGTTTTTTATGCATCGCGATTACGGCCTGGCCTCGGTGAAGCTTTGCTCACGCCCCGAGTCCGGGTCTTCTGGCGGTGGGTCCGATTCCGGCTTTGTTTCGGTTTCGGTTTCAGCGTCCGGCTCCGAACTCACCGGATTGCACATCTGATCCTGCACCACCTGTTCATCGACCCGCGGATCAAGCGCCGCCACCAGAGGCGAACTCGACATGCTGTCCGGCATGGCCACGTGATGCAGCGGCGCGTCGTCCACCTGGTGCAGGTTGGTCACCGCTTTCGGACGGATCCGCCATACCAGTATCAAGGCAAAGAAACTGAAGAACGCATACAGCATCTGGCTGCCGAACAGCTTCATCAGCACGCCGGCGACCAATGGCCCGATACTGGCGCCGACACCATAGGTCACCAGCAGCATCGCCGTCAGTGACACCCGGCGATCGCCTTCGACGTGGTCGTTGGAAAACGCCACTGCCAACGGGTACAGGCAGAACTGCACCAGCGAACAGAGGAAGCCGGCAATGAACAGTACCTCCAGCGGCACCTGCGGCATGATCGCCAGGGGCAATGCAGCCAGCGCCAGACTGAAGGCAAAACTGCGGATCAACAGCGCCCGGTCGTAACGATCGGACAACCAGCCCAACGGCCACTGCACCAGCAAGCCGGCAAAAATACAGCTACCCATGAACAGACCGACCTGCTCCGTGGACAGCCCTTGCTGCGAGGCATACAACGGTGCCAGACCGTAGAACGAACCGACGATCAGACCCGCCCCCAGCACTGTACTCAACGACTGGGGCACACGCTTGATAAAGAACCGCGGCTCCATCGGCGCCGGGTGCAACGGGGCCGGGTGAATCCGCCGGGTCAGGGCCACCGGCACCAGGCACAGGGCAAAGCACAGCGCGACCAGCATCAGCAGCTCCAGGCCCAGGCTCGGATGCATGACCAGAATCAGTTGACCCAGCACCAGGCCCAGGTACGACGCGATCATATAACCACTAAACACCAGGCCGCGTTGCTTGGCATCGGCCTGTTCGTTCAGCCAGCTCTCAATGACCATGTACTGACACATCATGCCCAGGCCGACGATCACCCGCAGGAACAGCCAGGCGGGCAGCCAGTCGATCAGGCCATGACCAAGCACCGCCGCACCGACGATCCCGGCACAGGCCGAATAGGCACGAATATGCCCGACCCGGGCAATCAGGCGGTGGCCGATCTTGCCGCCCAGCACCAGGCCGAAATAATTGGCGGCCATCAACGCACCGACCCACAGGCTGTCGACATTGTCTGCGGCCAGGCGCAGGCCCAGGTAAGTACTCAGCAGGCCCGAGCCGATCAACATCATCAGCGAGGCGAAATAAAGGCCTCGAAAGGACTTCCAGATTTGGCGCAACGAGCGACTCCTTGCAGTGAAGTTCGGGCTACCGCTAAACGATAGCCCATGTCGACAGATCGTCAGGCCTGGGCCGCTAAAACACGCCGCTCCCAGGGAGTAATTTCATCGAGGAAACTGGTCAGTTCCATAGTCTTCGAGGCGATGTAGCCTTCGATGAACTCCGTGCCGAGCAGTTCCTTGGCCAACTGGCTACCTTTCAGACGCTCAAGCGCCGCATGCAAGGTACAGGGTAATGAAAGATTATCCGGCACCTCGAATTCACCCTGGCTGGCCTCGCTCGGCTCCAACTGGTTCTCGATGCCATGCAACCCCGCCGCCAGGCTCGCGGCAATGGCCAGATACGGATTGGCATCAGCCCCAGGCAAGCGGTTCTCGACCCGACGCGCGACAGGCGCACTGGCCGGGATACGCAAACCGGCCGCCCGGTTATCGTGGGACCAGCAGGCATTGTTCGGTGAAGCGTAGGGATGGCACAAGCGCTGATAGGAGTTTACGTTGGGTGCAAACAACGCGGTGAAATCCGCCATGCAGGCCTGCTGACCGGCGATGAAATGGCGGAAAGTCGCGGTCTCCAGCCCGGCGTCGTCACTGAATACATTACGTGTGCTGGCGATTTCGACGATGCTCTGGTGAATGTGCATCGAGCTGCCCGGCGTATGTGCCAGCGGCTTGGCCATGCAAACCGCCGTCAGGCCATGCTTGAGCGCGACTTCCTTGAGCAGGTGCTTGAAAAGGAAGGTTTGGTCGGCCAGCAGCAGCGGATCGCCATGCAACAGATTGATCTCGAACTGGCTGACCCCCATCTCATGCATGCAGGTATCGCGTGGCAACCCAAGGGCCGCCATGGACTCGTAGACTTCGTTGAAGAACGGCCGCAAGCCGTTATTGGAACTGACGCTGAATGCCGACTGCCCGTCCTCGCGACGACCGTCCAGGCCCAACGGCGGCTGGAACGCCTGATTCGGATCGGGATTGGGCGCGAACACGAAGAACTCTACTTCGGTGGCCACCACCGGTGCCAGACCACGGGCCGTATAGCGCGCGATCACCGCTTTGAGCAGGCTGCGGGTGGAAAGACCGGAGCCAGAACCGTCCAACTCATCTGCATCACAGATAGCCAGGGCTCTTGCCGGCTTGCTCCAGGGCAAGCGGTGGATTTGCGCCGGGTCCGCAACCAGCGCCAGGTCGCCATCATCGCTGCCGTAAAAACGTGCCGGTGGATACCCGCCCATCATGCATTGCAGCAGCACACCACGCGCCAACTGCAACCTGCGCCCCGCCAGAAATCCCTCTGCGGTCATGACCTTGCCCCGCGGTACGCCATTGAGATCCGGCGTGACACATTCAATCTCATCAATGCCCGTCAATCGCTGCGCGAGTGAATTCAGGCCAACGGTCGTCATGACGCTATCCTTGTTATTGTGCGAGCCGCGAACGGCGACCGTACAAAATAGGCTCCACGTGTTCGGAATATCAAGCAGCGTTAAACAAAAAAAACAACCTACCGCAGCTGCCGCAGGCTGCTTCTACAGGGTCAGGGCAGGTAGAGTCTGAACACACCGCCGCCCAAAGGGCCGCCATTGTTGATTTCAGTGCGCCCGGCGACGCCATTGCGCTGATGCAATGCGGCAATTCGCCCGGCAAAGTACAGACCCAACCCGGTACTGCCGCTGCTTTGATTGATGCCCTGCACATAATCGGCCTGATGCTCGATCATCTGCGCCGGATACCCTTCGCCATCGTCGTTGACGGTCAGCACCAGTTGCCCGGCCTCGTCGCTGACACTGATCAAGATGGCGTGACGTGCATAACGAACGGCGTTGTTAATGCAGTTGGCCAGCACTGACGCGACCAGTTCGCGGTCGAAGAAACCCAACGGACTCAAGGGGTCCACGTCATAACTGACCACGATCGCGCGGCTGGCGAACACGTCATGGTGGCCGGCCAGTTGCGCCTCGATGAAATCGTCCAGCTCATGGTAGGCCGGTTGCAATGGCAGTTGGTTGACACCGAGTTTGTACAGCCCCAATAGCTGCACCAGCATGTCGTTGAGGTGGGCGAATTCGAAGTCGATAACGCCCTGCTCCGGCGCCTTCCGTACAGGCTCGGGCAAGCGCGACAGCCATTGGCTATGGGCCTGCATCAGCATGGCCAGCGAGTTTTTCATGTCGTGTACGGTCGACGCGATCACCGTGGAGAAATCGAGGGATTGCTGTTCGTCGTTCATGCGCCAAACGCCTTGCTCTTAAGCTTCTCGTAGCGCGCGTATCGCGCGTCGGTGTCGGGCATCAGGCCAACCATTTTCAGGCACTTGCGGCACTCTTCCATTTCCGCCGAGGCCACGCGGGTATCGGCGCCATGCAACAGTGACTGGGCCATATTCAGAGCGATACTGATGTTCTTCGGTTGCAGCGCCAGGGCTTTGCGGAACACCTGCCGAGCCTCGACCAGGTTACCAGTCTTGTACACGCGCACACCCTGACGGTTGAGCTCGGCGGCATCGTTTCCGGAGTTGAGAATAGTCGGATCATCGGTCTGCTTGGCGATGTCCTTCATGACCGCAGGGTCGTCGCCGTAGATTTCCACGCAGTTTTTCAGCATGGCGGTACCGGCCTCGGTCTGCCCGAGCATTTTCAACTGTTTGGCTACCAACAGCGCTGCCTCGGCGCTCATGAACTGCTCCATGCCATCGAGGCGCAGCAACGCCTGCTCGGTGAGCTTGTCAGCGGTCTCCGCGTCGTTGAGCAATAGACTGGTAGCCTTCATCAAGCGCGCACGAATTTGCAGGCCCGGGTCGCTGGGGTTTTCTTTGGCTACGGCACTCAGGGTTGTATTGATTTCCAGGCGGGTGCGGGTATCCAGGCCCCTTTCGCTGCCTTTACTGATCAAGGCGTGGGCCAGGCCAAGGTTGCTCTCGGCATCCTTGAAGCGTGATTGCGCGCCTTGGGTCACGGCCTGGCGATAGGCTCGGGAGGCCGTATCGAAATCCTCGTTGGCCATCGCCAATTTACCCAGCAACGCCTGACGGCGCACCGCCAGCGGCGACAGCCGAATCGCTTCCTCCAGCACTTGCTGAGCAGCTCTGGTGTCCCCTTCGGCGACCAACACGTCAGCCATACCGTCGTAAAGCGCCGGCATCATCGGAAATACTTTCAGGCCTTTCTCATAAGTGCTCTTGGCCTGCGAGACGTGCCCGCGCTTGAATTGCAGTTGGCCCAACCCGGCATAGGCCCAAGGCAACGGCCGATCGGCAATGATGCTGTCGTAAAGACGCTGCAGCGCCTCGTGCTGATTCAAATCACGCAGGGCATCGGCGCGATAGCGCAGGCACAACGGCGAGTAGCGGATGTCCTGCTTGCACAGGGCAATGCAAGCGTTGAGCACTTCCATCGGCTTGCCGCGATCCAGCGCCTGCAGGATCGGCTTGAGCAGGGTCTTGCGCTGCTCCAGGCGTTCCAGGCGCTGGGCCAGGCTGGAGCGGGTGAAGGGCTTGGTCAGATACGCATCCGGTTCATGCTCCAGGGCACTGAGTACCATGGCCTGGCTGGTCTCGGCGGTCACCATCACGAACACAGCTTCATGGCTGATCAGCTTCTCGACCATCAGGTCTTCGAGCACCTGCTGACCGTTCTTCTTGCCATCGCCGAGATGGAAATCCTGCAGGATGAAATCGTATGGCTTCTGCGAACACATCCGCAGCGCTTGCTCACCGGTGTCGGCCGTGTCCACGTCCTTGACGCCCAGCTCCCGCAACATCGACCGGATGGAACTGCGGAAGTCGGAGAAATCATCGACGATCAGAAAACGCTTTTGGTGATACGACAGCATCGAAGACTTCCAGGCAATTTAAGAAGAACAAGCAACGACAATCCGTGGACGAGCGCAGCTTCGCCGGCCCTTGCTTATACGTGCTGATGACGGATAGTAGCACTAAGCCATCAGCAGCCCTAGACGCACGGATTTTGCCAAGGGACCAGGAAAGTCCCTGACTCCCCGGTTTATCGGCCAGCAGTGGCAATCCCTTGAGAACTTCTCCTCAAGCACCATCAAATAATTGAATAGGCAATTGAGCCAGTATCGGCATGCTTGCTCAGTGGATGCCGCTGTATCGGGATCAGTCGCCAGCGACGCTACCTGCTTTCATTTCAGTGAAATCGGAGCAGGCGGTGCAATCAAACTGCTTTAAGAAGCTGCATTTAGCGCCTTGGCCTACTGCCGCAAGCGATACCCCAGAATCGCAATCTGGAGGGCGGTAAATTCACGCGGCCGGAAAAGCCAGGCGTACGATTTTTCCGAGCTCACCAAGTTCCCCATAAACGACTCGGATCAGTTTATGAGTGTGTATTTCAGTACAGTCTGGCGTCTCTTTTAAACACCCTTGCTTTGTTGAATTGACAGGAAACATTAAAATCATAGATCAAACAAATTCCCACTGTAATTATTACAGAAGTATACGAAGGCATTGTGAGCAATTGATATTGATCCTATATTCCATGAGTGGATCGAGCTAATCGCCGCTCTACACAAATGAAAGTACTAGCAAGAGTCACCACTAAAGCTCAGCAAGGAATATTTTCATGCGGAAATATAATACTGTATTAAAGGGCTTGCTTTTCGCTGGATTAATCAGCCCACTCACAAGCTACGGACTGCAGATGGAAGCTAAGTCCGACGCTCAAGCGTTGGCTTCATCTCCTCAATGGTTGACAACCAAAGTCTATATAGAAGGAACGCCGGAAGTAGACGTAAAGGAGAAATATCCAGGTGTTGTTGGGATATCAATGTGGGATCCAGAGCGCAATCGCTATGAGTTTTTTTATACCGATACTGGGCGATCAAAATACGAGAATGGCGGCGGCGGTTACTTCATGGTTACCGGCGATAAAAAAACCCATATTCTAGTCCCGGACAAGGGAACCGTTAGAACGGTGGTCAGGAGATTGGAAGCGCTGAATGACGAAGAGTTTACCTACTCACGAACGGTGCCTCGCGACATGGTAGAAACCAACCCCCCTGTCCGAATTTTTGTGGTCCATGAACCTTACAAAGGTCCCATAAAAACCTCGATGTCACAATAAATACACCAGCATTATATAGATTACATGCTGCCAAGCATCCGCCTCTAATAATGCGATATTGAGATAGCATTCATGAATGCCTAACAATAAAAAGGTGCAACATGACAATTACACTTAAAGCTGTATTAGCGTCTACTCTGCTATTGGCAGGAATATACTCGGTGAGCGCCAATGCCCAACCCTCGGCCCCACTGGTCGCCAAAGAAGCTAGCGCGACACCAGACAATGCACTTATGTTGACTGTCTTCCTGAAGCACGACCAATCACGACCATTAGGGGAGCTGAAAGCGCAACTCGCCAAGCAAGAATTTTACAAAGTATTTCCCCCCGCTGGTGTAGAGGTCATCAGTTGGAATATAACCATGGGTATAGGTCAGGTCATCGTTCTACGGTTACCTGCTTCGCGCCTCGCAGCGGTAAACCTTGCACTGGAAAACACCGCCTGGGGAAGTTACCGGACCGAGTTTTTTCCTACGTATGATTTCAAAGCAATAGCCTTGGCAGAACAAAATAAAGCACGAGAAACTAACTCTACGCAGTAGTTTTAAAATGGGTGCAAAGCATTTCAAGCGTGCTGAGGTGCTTGCATCCTTATTAGTGGTTTGTCATTTCTGTCATTCGCGAGCATCTGCACCGGCGTGCAGATCCACGTACACCACGTTGCGTTCAAGTACGCCTTCGCGCAGCGCATCGACCCGTGGCTGCAATTGCACGCCACAAACGTCGACCCAACTGGCCTGCGTTGAATGAGGAGTCGCAAGACTCGCCCGCCCCAAGACCTGCTCCTGGCGATACAGCGGTAAGCGATCGGCGTATTTCGCGATCATCATCCGGGCCTGCAGCCGGTAGTCGAGATGCCTTTGTGGATAACCTGCGCCGGAACTGGCGTTTGGATCAATTCATGTGTGTAGGCGCGAGCTTGCTCGCGAAGAACGTCAACGATTACGCGGGCTGTCTGGGTCCCCGTGGTGTCCTGGCGTTCTTCGTCGGAACGCCGCCCGGAGACTGCTCGCTCCTACAGGAAATCAGGGGACCGCGTTCAAGGTTTTTAAAGCACAAAAACAAAACCCCTACCTGCATACG
>NZ_JBWKOF010000022.1:0-70062 GCF_059415945.1 Pseudomonas sp. GW821-FHT09H03
AGAATGGTTGATGAATCAGTGCTGATCTACAACGCGGAGCGGCCACATCTGGCCTTGAAATACAAAACGCCCGATGCAGTGCATCGGGCGTTTTGAGACTGAAACAGGTGTAAACCTATTTCAGGACTAGACATGATGCAGCCCCTGTAGGAGCCGGCTTGCTGGCGATGCAGGCGACTCGGTTCAACATTTGACTGAGTTGATGCGTCAATCAGTCATCCCGGGTCAGCACTTCCAGCAATTCAATTTCGAATATCAGGTTCGAATTCGGCGTGATTTTGCCCATGGTGCGTTCGCCATAAGCCAGATGCGCCGGCACCAGCAGCTTGCGCTTGCCGCCGATCTGCATGCCCATGATTCCCTGGTCCCAGCCCTTGATCACCCGACCGGTGCCGATTACGCACTGGAAAGGTTTGCCTCGACTGTAGGAAGAGTCGAATTCAGTGCCGTCCTCCAGCCAGCCGCGGTATTGGGTGGTGATCAGCGCGCCTTTGACGGCGGCTTTGCCAGCGCCGGGTTCGAGGTCGATGATTTGTAGTTCGTTGGTCATGTTCGTACTCGTTCACGTTCGCCCGATTCTTGCAGGCGTGGACGGCGGTTTTCGCAGAAACCGGCGCGGATGGCAATGGGTGGAACCGATACCTCGTCTGTCGCTCACATAAGTATCAACCACCATTGTGCAAGGGATGCTCTGATGACTGACTCTCTGGCTCTACGCAATTTCATCCCGCCCTACATTCTGCGCCGTATCCTCGCGAACGGTTCTGAACACCAGCGGGCCAGCGCGATGAACACCCTGACCCATATTCGCACCTTGCGGCATCAGCCGGGCCCACCCGTTCGTCCTCCTTCGGCGGCAATTCTCCTGCAAACCAATCAACCAGGGCTGGCACAACGCAGCGTTTATGATGCCCTGGGGAAAACGCTGTTACCCGGTATGCCGGTGCGTCTCGAGGGCCAACCGGCAAGCGGTGATCCGGCGGTCGACGAAGCCTACGATGCGCTGGGGGCCAGCTACGATTTTTTCTGGAAGGTGCTTGGTCGCAACTCTCTCGACAACAAAGGGTTTGCCCTGATCGGCAGCGTGCATTACGGCCAGAACTACGAAAATGCGTTCTGGAACGGTTCGCAAATGGTCTTTGGTGACGGCGACGGCGAAATCTTCCAGCGCTTCACCCGCTCGCTGGATGTGGTCGGCCATGAATTGACCCATGGCGTGATCGAAAGCGAAGCCGGCCTGGTGTATGCCGACCAGTCAGGCGCGCTGAATGAATCGCTGTCGGATGTGTTTGGCGTCATGATCAAGCAACATGTCCTGGGGCAGACCGCCGATCAGGCGGACTGGCTGATCGGTGCAGACTTGCTGACACCGCGCATCAATGGCGTTGGCCTGCGGTCCATGGCCCATCCGGGCACCGCCTACGACGACCCGCTGCTGGGCAAGGACCCGCAACCGGACCACATGGGCAAGTTCGTCATCACTCAGGAGGACAACGGTGGCGTACACATCAACTCGGGCATCCCCAATCGGGCGTTTTACCTGGTGGCACAAGCGCTGGGCGGCTTTGCCTGGGAGAAAGCCGGTCGCATCTGGTACGACGCATTGTGCGATCGGAGCTTGAACCGCGAAGCGTCATTCAGCGCCTTCGCGCATTTGACCCTTGAGCATGCCCGCAAGCGCTTCAGTGCCCATGAGGCACGTGCCGTGCAACAGGGCTGGGCCGATGTGGGTGTCAATCTGACTCGGGAGGCGCCATGAAAACCCTGCCAATACTGGACGAGCAAGCCGTCGTTCGCCTCTCTCGCCAAGGCGGTTTTGCGACGATTCAGGCCTTGACCCGACCACGGGAAATCGAGTTCGCACAATGCAATTTCGAACAACGGACGCGCATCTGTACCTTGCTGGAAGGTTGTCTGCCGCTGACCAGTTCATCATCCGGCCGTGGCGATCAGCGCTTTTACCAGATCGAACTGCGCTTCCGCACCGGCGAGCAGGACGATGAAATGGTATTGAAGGTGCCGGAAGACCAGGCGCCCGGTGAACTGGTACTGCTCTGGGATAAAGGTGAACTGCTGCAAAATGGGCGTTGAGCGCCAGCTAATGGCCGTCGTGCCCGCCTTACGCCTGTTTGTGACAGATGAGACCGCCATCGCTGGCAGGCCAGCTCCCACAGGGGATTGGTGCCGTGCGCGGAATTTGTGTCCGCTTAGATTCACTGTAGGAGCGAGCCTGCTCGCGATGAGGCCGGCCCATCCAACATCACCGGCGACTGACACGCCGCCATCGCTGGCAAACCAGCTCCCACAGGGGAATGTGGCCGCACGCAGATTTTGTGTCCACTGCAGACTCACTGTAGGAGCGAGCATGCTCGCGATGAGGCCGGCACATTCAACATCACTGGCGACTGGCACGCCGCTATCGCGAGCGGGCTCCCACATGGGCATTGTGATAGCAACTTTCGCGATGAGCCCTTTTGCGCTGTAGATCCCTCCTGATCCAGCCTTTATCCTTGTAACCCAGCCGTACCGAGTCCCAGGAGTTTTTCTCATGCCACATGAAGGCAACCTGCTGCAAGCCGCTGTCGTATTTCTGCTTGCGGCCGTACTCATCGTTCCCCTGGCCAAGCGCCTGCAACTGGGGGCCGTACTGGGTTATCTGTTTGCCGGGGTGATCATCGGGCCATCGGTGCTGGGCCTGGTCGGTAATTCGCAAAGCGTTAGCCATATCTCTGAACTGGGCGTGGTGTTGCTGCTGTTCATCATTGGCCTGGAGTTATCGCCGCGGCGCTTGTGGGTGATGCGCAAGTCGGTGTTCGGCGTCGGCCTGGCGCAGGTGCTCCTGACCGCAACAGTGATTGGCGTAGTAGCCATGTTTGTTTTCGGCCAGCGCTTGAACAGCGCGATCGTGCTGGGCCTCGGCCTGGCACTGTCGTCCACCGCGTTTGGCCTGCAGAGTCTGGCTGAACGCAAGGAATTGACCAGCCCCCACGGGCGCCTGGCGTTCGCGATCCTGCTGTTCCAGGACATCGCAGCGATCCCGCTGATCGCCATGGTGCCGTTGCTCGCCGGCGGCGATCACAGCACCAGCGCCGGCGAAGACTTGAATAGTGGCCTGCGTGTCCTTGGCAGCATCGCAGTAGTGGTGATCGGCGGACGGTATCTGCTGCGGCCGGTATTTCGTGTGGTGGCCAAGTCCGGCTTGCCCGAAGTGTCGACTGCCACGGCACTGCTGGTAGTGATTGGCACCGCGTGGTTGATGGACATGGCCGGAATCTCCATGGCCCTGGGTGCATTCCTTGCCGGCCTGCTGCTGGCAGACTCCGAATACCGCCATGAGATGGAAGCTCAGGTCGAACCGTTCAAGGGCCTGCTGCTGGGCCTGTTTTTCATCAGCGTCGGCATGGGCGCCAATCTCAGCCTGCTGCTCAGTACACCCATTGCGGTGTTGAGCCTGACCCTGCTGCTGATCGCGATCAAACTGCCACTGCTGTTTCTGGTCGGCCGCCTGGCAGGTGGCCTGGGCAACGTCAGCGCGATCCGCCTGGGCATCGTGCTGGCCGCCGGTGGCGAGTTTGCCTTTGTGGTGTTCCAGATCGGTCGCGACCAGGGGCTGTTCGCCCCCGGGCTGCATGACTTGCTGGTGCTGACCATTACCCTGTCCATGGCGGTGACGCCGCTGTTGCTGTTGGTTTGCGCACGCCTGGTCAGCCCCAGGGTGCAACCGGTGGAAGTGCCTGAGCAATTTCGGGAAATCGATGCCGACACCCCACGGGTGGTGATTGCCGGCATGGGCCGCATGGGCCAGATCATTTCGCGTATTTTGCGCGCGCAGAACATCAAGTTCGTCGCCCTCGACACCTCCGTGGAAACCATCGAGCTGTCCCGCAGCTTTGGCGGGGTGCCGGTGTTCTACGGCGACCCGATGCGCCCGGAGATCCTCAGCGCGGCCAAGGTTGGCCAGGCCGAATATTTCATCATCGCCACCGATGATCCGGAAACCAATATCAAGACCGCTGAACTGGTGCGCAAGCTTTATCCGCAGATCAAAATCATCGCCCGCGCCCGTAACCGTCAGCACGTACATCGCCTGATCGACCTGGACGCCGTTGCTGTGCGCGAAACCTTCTATTCGAGCCTTGAAATGAGCCGTCAGGCGCTGATCGGCCTGGGTTTGACCCCGGCTCAGGCGGATGCACGAATCAAGCGTTTCAAGCATCACGACGAGCAGGTGCTCGAAGCCCAGCACGCGGTGTATGACGACGCGGTGAAAGTCCGGCAGACCGCGCAGGAAGCCCGGGCGGAACTGGCGAAACTGTTTGAGTCGGATCAGCTGGAAGAGCAAACGAGCAAGAATTGAGGTGTGCTTGATGGCCCCATCGCGAGCAGGCTCGCTCCCACATGCATCGGATGAACAACCCAAGGAGCCGACAATGACTGACCAATCCTCCCCCGCCCTCAAGGAAATCTTCAACGCCGAACGCTTCCAGCACATTGCCACGGAGATGAGCGCGGTCTATCCCGAATTCGATGCCGGGACATTCCTCGAACTGGCCCAGAGCGGCCTGGCGGAGCTGAGCGTGATGCAGCGCATGGCCCGGGTCAGTGAATGCCTGCAAGCGGTGCTGCCGCTGGACTATGAAGCGTCATTGCAAGTCCTGCGTGCCCTCGCCCCGCGCCTCAACAGCGGCTTCGTCAGCATGTGCCTGCCGCACTATGTTGCCAGCTATGGCGCCCATGCGTTCGAGCGTTCAATGGACGCGCTCAAGTATTTCACCGCGTTCGGCTCATCGGAATTCGCCATCCGCCATTTCCTGCGCAGCGACCTGCAACGCTCGCTGCAACTGATGCACCACTGGTCTCTGGATGCCAACGAACACGTACGGCGCCTCGCCAGCGAAGGCTGCCGACCCCGCCTGCCATGGTCGTTTCGCCTGGAGCCGGTGCAGGCCGACCCGCGCCTGGCCGCCGGCATTCTCGACAATCTCAAGGCCGACCCCAGCCTGTATGTACGCAAATCCGTGGCCAATCACCTCAACGACATCACCAAGGATCATCCCGAATGGGTACTGGACCTGATCGAAGGCTGGGCGCTGGACGACAAACACACCGCATGGATCGCCAGACATGCCCTGCGCAGCCTGATCAAACAGGGGAACCCGCGGGCGCTGGCAATCATCGGCGCGAGTGGCAAGCCTGAAGTCGAGATCATGAATGTGAAAGTCGAGCCGCCGGTGATCAGCCTGGGACAGAAAATCACCCTGTCTTTTGCCGTCAAATCCACCGTCGAAACCAGTCAGCACCTGGTGATCGATTATGCGGTCGATTACGTCAAGGCCAACGGCAGCACCTCGGCCAAAGTGTTCAAGCTCAAGGCCCTCACCCTGCCCGGCAAGGCCTCCGAGGTGATAAGCCGAGGTCAGCAGATCAAGGAACTCACCACGCGCAAGCACTACGCGGGCGTGCACGCCGTACATATCATGGTCAACGGCGAACGCCTGGCCAGTACCGCCTTCGAGATAATCGCCGACGCGGGTTGAATGCCGTCTAAGAGGACCCCGGCTGGTCATTTCCCATCTTCAGACTCCGTTAAGAATAGCCTCTGATACTTCTCCTCAAATCAACCGGGGAGAAGCCTCTCAATGCCTGAGCACGACTGGAAAATCCCTCTGCCGCTGCACTTCGGTCGAGCAGACACACCGCCGATGAGCCTGACCAGGGCATTGCCGGACCAACCCTGGCGCCCGGCCTTCGAAGACTTTATCCATCAGCGTTTCCGCACCGTCCATGGCGCCGATATCCATCACTTCATGCCGGAACTGTTCGGCATGAGCAACGCCTGCGGTGAACTCT
The DNA here is from genome assembly GCF_059415945.1 of Pseudomonas sp. GW821-FHT09H03. NCBI lineage: Bacteria > Pseudomonadati > Pseudomonadota > Gammaproteobacteria > Pseudomonadales > Pseudomonadaceae > Pseudomonas > Pseudomonas sp. GW821-FHT09H03. The sequence continues at coordinate 5,851 of NZ_JBWKOF010000022.1, forward strand.
GCGCGGTGGCTGGCGTGCGCCTGGCGGGCAGCGAAAGGCTGTTTCTGGAGCGTTATCTGGACGAGCCGGTCGATCGGCTGATCAGTGCCATAGTCGATTACCCCGTCGATCGCAGCGCTATCGTCGAAGTCGGCAATCTGGCCGCCAGTGATACCGGCAGCGCACGCTTAAGCATCATCACCATCACGTACCTGCTGGCCATGGGCGGCCTGGAATGGGTGGCCTTCACCGGCAATGTCGGCCTGGTGAACAGCTTCCATCGCCTCGGTCTGAAACCGGTCACCCTGTGCACAGCCGACCCCGCACGGTTGGGCGAGGAGCGTCACGATTGGGGGCGTTATTACGAGAGCAAGCCCTGGGTGCACGTGGGCAACATCCGCGCCGGATTCCTGCATTTGCGCAACACAGGCCTGTTCGCCCGCCTGGGGCTGCTTGCAAACATCGAGGAAACCAGCCATGTCGCCTGAACTGGAGCGTTTCCAGCGAGCACTGCTGGAGCATGCCGAACGGACACCCCACGCCATTGCGTTGTGGGGAGATCATCGGCAAGTGGACTATGCCACGCTGATGGTCGAGGTGGGAAACCGCCAGCAGCAATTGCGCGAGGAACGCGTCAAGGTGGTGGCGCTGGCACTGGACAACGGTGTCGACTCGATGCTTTGGGATCTGGCCATTCTGTTCGAAGAGTTGACCTGTCTGGCCTTGCCGCCCTTCTTCAGCTCCGCGCAGCATCAGCATTGCCTGGAGCAGAGCCAGGCCGGGCTGGTGATCGCCGAACCGCACCTTGAAACTTCACTGCAAGTCGCCGGATACGCAAAGAGCGGTGCGTTCTGGCGCCGCGACCCACGTGGCCCGGACCGGATGCATGAAGGTACGGCCAAACTGACCTTCACCTCAGGCACCACCGGTACACCCAAGGGCGTGTGCCTGAGTGCAGACAGCATTTTACGGGTCACCCGCGAGCTGGACCAGGCCAGCCGCGGCACCGACACGCGCCACCACCTCGCGCTGTTGCCACTGGCCATCCTCCTGGAAAACATCGGCTGTTATGCCGCGCTGTATGCCGGTGCGACCTTGAGCCTGCCCAGCCAGAAAACCCTGGGAATCCAGGGTGCCAACGGCGTCGATACCCCGCAGCTGCTGGGCTTCCTCGCCAGCCGAAAGCCCCAAAGCCTGATTCTGGTGCCGCAGTTACTGCAGCTGTTGGTCAGCGCTGCCGAACACAAGGCCTTCGATCCCCGGCACCTGCGTTTTGCCGCTGTGGGCGGAGCCCGGGTCAGCGAGGCGCTATTGCTTCGCGCCCAGCGCGCGGGCCTGCCGGTCTTCGAAGGCTACGGCCTGTCCGAATGTGCCTCGGTGGTATGCCTCAATCAGCCGGACGCGCACCGCCCCGGCAGTGTTGGCAAGCCGCTGCCCCATGTACAGATTCGCCTGGCCGTCGACGGCGAAGTGTTGATCAAGGGTTCGACGTTGCTCGGTTATCTCGGCGACTCACCCCACACCGATCAGTGGTGGCCCAGCGGCGATCTCGGCGAATTCGATCCCCAGGGATTCCTCTATCTCAAGGGGCGCAAGAAACATCAGTTCGTCACCAGCTTCGGCCGCAACGTGAACCCGGAATGGGTGGAGGCCGAATTGACCCAGTGCGGTCATATTGCCCAGGCATTCGTCTATGGCGAAGCCCTGCCGGGCAATCATGCCCTGCTTTGGCCGCACGAACCGGACTGCCCGGATGAGCAGTTGGCCGCAGCCGTGGCCCAGGCGAACGAGGCCTTGCCCGATTACGCCCAGGTCCATCGCTGGAGCCGACTGGAACACCCCTTTACTCCCGCCAATGGCTTGCTGACCGCCAATGGCCGGCCCCGTCGTGACGCGATTGTCGAGCGTTACCACGCACAACTGACTCAATGGCCATGCGCCGAGGAAACCGCATCATGAGTTTTTTTGACACGCTGCAGGACGCTACCCGCCAGGAGCGTCACGAACTGTTCAATTTGCCGATCATTGTCGACGCCCTTGAAGGCAAGGTCAGCCTGGAAAGCTACCAGGCTTTCCTCACTCAAGCCTATTACCACGTCCGGCATACCGTACCCCTGATGATGGCCTGCGGGGCGCGTTTGCCGCAGCGCCTGGAATGGTTGCGTAAAGCGGTATGCGAATACATAGAGGATGAATATGGTCATGAACAATGGGTACTCAATGACATCCAGGCCTGCGGTGGCGACCCGGACGCCGTACGCGATGGTCGCCCGTCGTTGCCGATCGAGTTGATGGTCAGCTTTCTCTATGACCTGATTGCTCGCGACAATCCGGTGGCCCTGTTCGGCATGGTCAACGTGCTGGAAGGCACCAGTATTGCCCTGGCCACGCACGCGGCCACCAGCATTCGTGACCGGCTGAAACTGCCGCAAAGCGCTTTCAGCTACCTCAGCTCCCATGGCTCGCTGGATATCGAGCACATGCAGACCTACCGCCTGTTGATGAACAAACTGCACGACCCGGACGATCAGGCCGCCGTCATTCATGCCTCTAAAGTGGTGTACCGGCTGTATACCGAGATGTTCCGTGGCTTGCCCCGTAACGGGGAGAAATTGCATGCATCTGTCTGAAGCTCGCGTCGTCTTGACCGGTGCCAGTGGCGGCATCGGCCTGGCCATCGCCACGGCACTGTGCGCCAATGGTGCCCGGGTATTGGCCGTGGCTCGGCATCGGGAGCCGTTGGAGCCGCTGCTGCAGCGTTACCCCAAGAACCTGTGCTGGATTGGTGCTGACCTGACCATGCGCCCCCACCGCCTGGAAGTGCTGGCGGAGGCCGAATGCATTGGTGGCATCAATCTGCTGATCAATGCCGCCGGAGTGAATAATTTCGCCATGCTCGAACAGCTCGATGACAGCGAAATCGAGGCCATGCTGGCGCTGAACATCAGTGCACCGATCTGCCTGACTAAAATACTCCTGCCCCTGCTCAAGCGGGCCAGCAACGCCATGGTAGTGAACGTGGGTTCGACCTACGGGTCCATCGGTTACGCCGGCTACGCCAGCTATTGCGCGAGCAAATTTGCCCTGCGCGGGTTCTCCGAAGCGCTGCGCCGGGAGCTGGCGGACACCCGCGTCAGCGTGCTCTATGTCGCCCCGCGCGCCACCCGCACCAACATGAACAGCCCCGCGGCACAGGCCCTGAACGATGCCCTGAAGACCAATGTCGATGATCCGCAAACAGTGGCAACCGCTGTCATTCACGCGATTGCCGGTGATCGCCGCGATCTGTACCTGGGCTGGCCGGAACGTTTTTTTGTACGCCTCAACAACTTGCTTCCCCATCTGGTGGATCGCGGTTTGCGCAAACAATTGCCGTTGATTCGTCACTTGAGCCAGAAACCCGACAACGAGAATCTCAAACCATGAAGAAGATCGCCGCTTGCCTGCTGTTTGGGGTCTTGAGCCAAAGTGTGTGGGCCCTGGACGCCGCCGACCAACAACGTTTGACCCGCATCCAGCAAAACTGGGCGCACATTCAGTATGAGCTGCCGGAGAGTCAACGTACCGCAGCCTTCGAAAAGCTGGCAGCCGAGACGTCGAGTTTCACCCAGGAACGCCAGAACGTCGCCGAGGCCTGGATCTGGGCGGGCATCGTTACCAGCAGTTGGGCGGGCGCCCAGGGCGGGCTGGGTGCCTTGAGCAAGGTCAAGGACGCGAAAGTCGAGCTGGAAAAAGCCATGGCCCTGGACCCCAAGGCCCTGCAAGGTTCGGCGTACACCAGCCTGGGCGCGCTGTATGACCGGGTTCCGGGCTGGCCTATTGGTTTCGGCGACTCGCAGCAAGCCGAACAACTGCTCAAAGTTGCCTTGCAAATGAACCCCAATGGCATAGATCCGCTGTACTTCTGGGGCGATCACCTCTACCGTCAAAAGCGCTACGCTGAAGCCCGTACGGCACTGCAAAAAGCCTTGCAAGCGGCACCAAGGCCGGGGCGCGAAACCGCCGACGCCGGTCGCCGCAAAGAGGTCGAAGCGTTGCTGGTGGACGTGAACAAAAAACTCGGCTGACAGGGGTCTGCGTGCGTTTATTACTGATTGAAGATGACGTGCCACTCGGCGAGGGCATCCATCAGGCCCTCGATCGCGAAGGCTATACCGTCGACTGGTTACAGGATGGCTACAGTGCCTTGCATTCGCTGCTCAGCGAAACCTTCGACCTGGCGGTGCTCGACCTGGGCCTGCCACGCATGGATGGCCTGGAAGTCTTGCGCCGCCTGCGTGACAGCGGCTCCAGCCTTCCGGTGCTGATTCTCACGGCCCGCGATGCCACCGAAGACCGTATCGCCGGACTGGATGCCGGTGCCGACGATTATCTGGTCAAGCCCTTTGACCTCGACGAACTCAAGGCGCGCCTGCGTGCCTTGTTGCGGCGCAGCGCAGGTCGCGCGCAAGCGCTGATCGAACATGCCGGAATCTGCCTGAACCCGGTTAACCAGCAAGTGACGTATGGGGGCGAGACAGTCACCCTGACGCCCAAGGAATATCAACTGCTCCACGAACTGCTGTCGCCACCTGGCCGGGTGATGACTCGCGATCATTTGATGCAACTGTTATACGGCTGGAATGAAGAAGCCGAAAGCAACACCCTTGAAGTGCACATCCATCACCTGCGCAAGAAATTCTCCACCGATCTGATCCGCACCATCCGGGGTGTCGGCTACCTGGTAGAGGAACGTCGATGAGTTCGATCCGGCGTCGTACGCTGACGCTGATCATCGGCCTGATGCTCACCGGCCTCGCGGTCATCAGCGTGTTCAACCTGCATGACAGCAACCATGAAATCGCCGAAATCTACGACGCTCAACTGGCCCAGAACGCCCGACTGCTGCAGGGCGTGCTGCGTATGCCGCTGGCCAGCAAAGAGCACGCTGCGTTGTACCAGTCGTTCAACAAGGCGTTGAGCGAGGCGGTACCGAGTGTCGATGGCCACCCCTATGAAAGCAAGATCGCCTTTCAGGTGTGGAATCGCCAGGGCGAAGTATTGGTGCATACCTCCAGCGCCCCCTCCTTCACCGCGCCCCCCTCCAAACCCGGTTTCAGTGACCTGGTCGATACGAATGACCGTCACTGGCGCGCGTTCCTGCTGGAGGACAAACAGAACGATCTGCGCATCTGGGTCGGTGAACGTGACGACGTGCGCACCGACCTGGTGGACCGCATCGTGCGGCATACTCTGTGGCCCAATGTACTGGGCAGCCTGATTCTCGCGCTGATGGTCTGGTTGGCCATCGGTTGGGGTCTCAAGCCCCTGGCCAACATGGCGGCGACCTTGCGGGCCCGACACAGCGGCTCGCTGGAGCCGCTGCAGCTGTCGCCCCTGCCCACCGAGCTGGAACCGATGCAGGCGGCACTCAACCGCATGCTTGCACAAATTCAGGAGGTGCTCGCACGGGAGCGACGTTTCATTGCCGATGCAGCCCATGAAATGCGCACGCCCCTGGCCGTTCTGCGGGTCCATGCACAAAACCTGCTGCAAGCCGGGACCGAAGAGGAGCGACGTGAATCCCTGGAGTTCCTGATTACCGGGGTCGACCGCACCAGCCGTCTGGTCAATCAGTTACTGACCATGGCCCGCCTCGAACCGAAAAACCAGACGCCGGCACTGCATGCCATCGATCTTGCGCAGACGGTCCGCGACAGTCTGGCTCAGCTCACCCCCTGGCTGCTGAGCAAGCAGCTGGAACTGGTGTTCGATACCTCCGGGCAGTCCTTTGAGGTGCTCGCCGACGCCGCGGCCATCGATATCGCCCTGAATAATCTGATCACCAATGCCGCGAACTTCTCACCGCAACAGGGCGTTATCAGAGTGCAGCTGATTGAGGCCGACGGCGGTTTTCAGCTGAGCATCGAAGATCAGGGGCCGGGCATCGACGAAGCGGATCAGGGACGATTGTTCGAACGATTCTACAGCCGAGGCAATGCTCAGGGTGCGGGCCTGGGGCTGACCATCGTCAATACCATTGCCACCCGCCTGGGTGGACGCATCACTCTGGTCAACCGGCGAGAAGGCGGCTTGCGCGCAACCCTGACGATTCCACATGGCCAGCCCCGCAGTCCAGCGCGGCGGACCACCCACGAGCCGCCCAAGGACTGAGTCCGCTACTGCGTGCCCGCCAGCAACCCCTGCTCGCGCTCACACAACTGCACCACGTAATCCCACAATACCCGCAGTCGCACGGACTTGTGCAGTTCGCGGCGGGTGCTGATCCAGTAGCTGCGCTGGATGCTTTCGTCCGGCAGTAGCGGCACCAGCTCAGGGTCGGCGCTGGCCATGTAACAGGGCAGCACGGCGATCCCCAGGCCGGAGCGCGCCGCCTGTTGCTGGGCAATCACACTGGTGCTGTGAAAGACCACCTGCGGGTTGCGGCAAAAGCTGTTGAGGAACATCAACTCCTGGCTGAACAACAGGTCGTCGACATAGCCGATCCAGGCATGTCTGCCCAGGTCTTCGCGGCTGCGCAGCGGTGGCGAGCGGTCGAGATAGTCCTGGCTGGCATACAGTGCCAGTCGATAATCGGTAAGTTTTCGGGTCACCAGCATATCGGCGGCCGGGCGTTCCAGGTGGATGCTGATTTCCGCTTCGCGGTTGAGGATGCTGACAAAGCGCGGCACCGCCACCAGCTCCACTTCCAGTCCGGGATAGCGTTCGAACAGGCCGTTCATGCGACTGGCGAGGAACATGATCCCCAGCCCTTCCGTCACCCCGACGCGGATCTTGCCCAGTGGCGCCGTGGACTGGGTGATCTCCTCCTGGGCCAGCAGCGCGACGTTTTCCATCGCCTCGGCGTGTTTGAGCAGCGCTTCGCCGGCCGGGGTCAACTCATAGCCTTGGGCATGCTGCACGAACAGCGCCGTGCCCAGACTCTTCTCGATGGCTTCGATGTGCCGCGCCACAGTGGCGTGGGTGGTGTTCAAACGGCGGGCAGCGGTCAGCAGACGCCCGCTGCGCTGCAATTCGAGAAAAAACCGCAGGTCATTCCAGTCGAACATGAATCATCCTTGAGCCGGGCTATGGGGTTGGCTGTTCAAAAACGCACAGCGGCTGCGCAAAAACTAACATTCTTTTGCCGAAAGCTAACAACTAGGATGACCGACAACAAGAACAACAAACGAGGTCATGGATGCCGACTTCCCTTGATGAATACGACTACATCGTGGTCGGCGCCGGGCCGGCCGGGTGTCTGCTGGCCAATCGACTGTCGAGCAACCCGCAGCAGCGGGTGCTGCTGCTCGAAGCCGGTGGTCGCGATAACTATGCGTGGATTCATATCCCCGTGGGTTACCTGTTCTGCATCGGTAACCCGCGCACCGACTGGTGCTTCAAGACCGAAGCGCAACCGGGCCTGCAAGGCCGCACTCTCAGCTACCCGCGCGGCAAGGTGCTGGGCGGCTGCTCGTCGATCAATGGCATGATCTACATGCGCGGCCAGGCCGGCGATTACGACGGCTGGGCGGCCGACGGTAATCCTGGCTGGCGTTGGCAGGACGTGTTGCCGCTGTTCAAGCAAAGCGAAAACCACTTTGCCGGCGCCGCCGAATTTCACGGTGCCGCCGGGGAATGGCGAGTCGAACGCCAGCGCCTGTCGTGGCCGATTCTCGATGCCTTTCGCAGTGCCGCCGAACAAAGCGGCATCGCCAGCATCGACGACTTCAACCAGGGCGATAACGAAGGCTGCGGTTATTTCCAGGTCAATCAGAAGGCCGGCGTGCGCTGGAACGCGGCCAAGGCGTTTCTCAAACCGGTTCGCCAGCGCAGCAATCTCACGGTACTGACCGGCGTCGAAGTCGACCGCGTGCTGCTGGACAATGGCCGCGCAGCAGCGGTCAGCGCGCGATGGCAAGGTCAGGTGAAAACCTTCAGGGCGCGCAAGGAAATCGTCCTCTGTGCCGGCTCCATCGGTTCGCCGAGCATCCTGCAACGTTCGGGCATCGGCCCTCGCCCGCTGCTGGAGCGCCTGGGCATAGGCGTCGTCCATGAACTGCCCGGTGTCGGCGGCAACCTGCAGGATCACCTGCAACTGCGGCTGATCTACAAGCTGGAAAACGCGCGTACCCTGAACCAGATCGCCGGCAGCCTGTGGGGCAAGATGGGCATGGGCCTGCGCTACCTGTATGACCGCAGTGGCCCGCTGTCCATGGCGCCGAGCCAGTTGGGCGCCTTCGCCCGTTCAGGGCCGGAGCAAACTTCTGCCAATCTCGAGTACCACGTGCAACCGCTGTCCCTGGAGCGCTTTGGCGAACCGCTGCACGCCTTCCCGGCGTTCACCGCGTCCGTCTGTGATCTGCGCCCGCAGAGCCGTGGTCGCGTGGAAATCCGCTCTGCCGATCCGCAGCAAGCGCCACTGATTGAGCCCAACTATTTAAGCCACCCGGAAGACTTGCGGGTCGCCGCCGACGCCATTCGCCTGACCCGCCGCATCGTCGCTGCGCCGGCCCTGAAAGCCTTCAACCCGGTCGAGTACCTGCCCGGCGACAGCCTGCAAAGCGATGAGCAACTGCACGAAGCCGCCGCGCGGATCGGCACGACGATCTTCCATCCGGTCGGCACCTGCCGCATGGGCAATGACGCCGATGCCGTGGTCGATGCGCAACTCAAGGTCCATGGCATCCCCGGCCTGCGCATTGCCGATGCCTCGATCATGCCGCGTATCACCTCGGGCAACACCTGCTCGCCTACGCTGATGATCGCCGAGAAAGCGGCGCAACTGATCCTTACCCCTGCTGTAGACACAACCCCTGTGGGAGCGGGCTTGCTCGCGAAAGCGGTGGATCATTCAACTTGATGTTGAATGACACGACACCTTCGCGAGCAAGCCCGCTCCCACAAGGGTCACATCAGGGTCACGGACACCGAGCATTACCCCTGAAATGGAACAGGCAACACCAGTGGAACAACAAAAACAATCACTGTGAGGGATACGCAATGTCAGAACACGTTCAGCCCCTGGAAGCCGCGCGCAGCACGAGCACCAGCCAGGAGACCCAGAAAGTCATCTTTGCCTCGTCCCTCGGGACGGTATTCGAGTGGTACGACTTTTTCCTCTATGGCGCCCTCGCGGCGGTGATCAGCAAGCAGTTTTTCGCCGGGGTCAACGACACCACGGCATTCATCTTTGCCTTGATGGCCTTCGCTGCCGGCTTCATCGTCCGCCCATTCGGCGCCCTGGTGTTCGGCCGGTTGGGGGACATGATCGGGCGCAAGTACACCTTCCTCGCCACCATCATCCTCATGGGCCTGGCGACCTTCTGCGTCGGACTGCTACCGACCTACGCCAGCATCGGCATCGCAGCGCCGATCATCCTGGTGGTGCTGCGCATGCTCCAGGGCCTGGCCCTGGGCGGTGAGTACGGCGGCGCCGCCACCTATGTCGCGGAACACGCGCCGATGGGCAAGCGCGGTTTCCACACCAGCTGGATTCAGTCCACCGCGACCCTGGGCCTGCTGCTGTCGCTGCTGGTAGTGCTGGGTTGCCGCTATTTCACTGGCGATCAGTTCGAAGTCTGGGGCTGGCGTATTCCGTTCCTGTTTTCCATCGTGCTGCTGGGCATCTCCACCTGGATTCGCCTGAGCCTGCACGAGTCCCCCGCCTTCGTGAAAATGAAAGAAGAAGGCAAGCTGTGCAAACAGCCGATCCGTGACTCCTTCGGCAAATGGGAAAACCTCAAGGTGGTGCTGATCGCCCTGTTCAGCATCAATGCCGGGCAAGCGGTGACCTTCTATGCCGCGCAATTCTATGTGCTGTTCTTCCTCACCCAGTTCCTGAAAATGGACCCGGCCGTGGCCAACGGCTTGCTGATCGTCAGCGTGACCATTGGCGCACCCTTCTTCATTTTCTTCGGCTGGCTGTCGGACAAGGTCGGGCGCAAGCCGATACTGATGCTCGGCCTGTTGCTCGCCACTGCACTGTATTTCCCGATCTTCAAGACCCTGGCCCACTACGCCAACCCGGCCATCGACCAGGCCAGCCGCCAGGCACCGATCACCGTACTGGCCGACCCGGCCACCTGCACCTTCCAGTTCGACCCGGTGGGCAAGGCGAAATTCGACAGCCCTTGTGACAAGGTCAAGACCTTCCTGGTCAAGCAGGGCCTGCCTTACCACAGTGAAGCCGCACCGGCCGGAAGTGGCGTGCAGATCAGCGTCGGTGACGTGCAGATCGACGGTTTCGACGAATCAGCCCTGCGTGGCGCGGTGACTCTCGCCGGTTATCCGCAACAGGCGGACATGCAGCAGATCAACAAACCGATGATCGTTGCCCTGATCGTCGCGCTGATCATCATCTCCGCCATGTGCTACGGACCGCTGGCTGCGCTGATGGTCGAACTGTTCCCGACCCGCATCCGCTACACTTCGATGTCCCTGCCCTACCACATCGGCAATGGCTGGTTCGGTGGATTCCTGCCGACTGTGTCGTTCGCCCTGGTGGTGTACACCGGGGATATTTTCTATGGGCTGTGGTATCCGGTGGTGATCACCGGAGTCAGCCTGGTGGTGGGTTTGCTGTGTCTGCGCGAGACGCGCAACGTCGATCTGGACAAGAACTGACGCGATCGGTCCTGGCATTTACCCGTGGCGTGGGATTGCCTCCCTCGCCACGGTGAAGGTCCAACAGCGCACTTAAACCTCGGCGTCGAGCAGCTCGAACTTCACCTGATCCGGATAGAACGCCATGTATCCGCGAATCTGCTCTACCGACACCTTGGGGTCTTCGTAGCTCCACACCGCGTTGGCGCCTTCATGCCCCGGCACCTGCAGGCTGAAATAGCTGGCATCGCCCTTGTAGGGGCAATAACTGGTGTGATCGGTACGGGCAAAATACTTTTCGTCGATGTCCTCTCGCGGCACGTAGTACACCGACGGGTAATTGGCCTCCAGCAACACCAACGCACGAGCCGAAGCGGCCACCTGGATACCGTGGAACATCACCAGCAGGCAGCCGGGCTGCTCGGCGATGGTGATGACAGGACTGGGACTTGAGCTTTTCATGGAATACGCTCCTCATGACAAATGGCAACGCCCCGGACCAATGTGGGAGCGGGGCTTGCCCGCGATGGGCTGCGCAGCAGCCCCACAACCTGAGACCTCGAACAGTCAGGTATAACCCAAGTTTCGCAATCGCGAGTGCTTCAACGCCGAACGGGTGATAAACCCATCGCAACAAACAAGCTGTACATCCATACAGATAAAGATTGCCCCAACGCGCAGCAACCGCCATCCTGTGCACCTCACGCACATTGATCGACGATGGTGGTTATGCGGCTGTACCTCTGTGAAAAACCCTCCCAGGCCAAAGACATTGCGGCCGTGCTCGGTGCCAGGCGCCGGGGCGACGGCTGCTGGCTGGGAACGGACGTCACGGTCACCTGGTGCATCGGCCACCTGCTGGAAACCGCACCACCGGATGCCTATGACGCACGCTACAAGCGCTGGGTGCTGGCGGACCTGCCGATCATTCCGGACAAATGGAAGATGACCGTCAAGCCGCGTACCGCCAGCCAGTACAAAGCGGTCAAGCGCCTGCTCGGTGAAGCATCGGAATTGATCATCGCCACCGACGCCGACCGTGAAGGCGAGATGATCGCCCGGGAGCTGGTCGAGCATTGCCGCTATCGCGGGCCGATCCGCCGGCTCTGGTTGTCGGCGCTGGACGACGCCTCGATCCGCAAGGCCCTGGCGGCACTCAAACCGGGGGCCGAGACCTTCAGCCTTTATCATTCGGCGCTGGGGCGCTCCCGGGCCGACTGGCTGATCGGCATGAACATGAGCCGGCTGTTCACCCTGCTGGGGCGCCAGTCCGGTTATCAGGGGGTTTTGCCGGTCGGCCGCGTGCAAACTCCGACCCTGCGCCTGGTGGTGGATCGCGACCGCAGCATTGCCGATTTCGTCCCCGTCGCCTACTGGGCCATCGACGTCAACCTGCTGCACGATGGCACGGCTTTCACCGCGCAATGGCGGGCGGCCTCCGAAGTCTGCGACGACCAGGACCGCTGCCTGAATCAGGCTCTGGCCCAACAAGCTGCGGCCGCCATGGCCGGCGCGGCCAGTGCCCGGGTGATCAAGCTGCGCACCGAGCGCATGCGCGAAGTGGCGCCGCTGCCATTCGACCTGGGCACCCTGCAGGAAGTCTGCTCGAAAAAACTCGGCCTCGGCGCCCAGGAAACCCTCGACATTGCCCAGGCCCTCTACGAAACCCACAAAGTCATCACCTACCCTCGCAGCGATTGTGGCTACCTGCCCCTCAGTCAGCACAGCGAAGCGCCGGCCATTCTGGCCGCGTTGCGCCAGGCCGACCCGGCACTGAACGCCCTGCACGACCACCTTGAGCCGCAGCGGCGCTCACGGGCCTGGAACGATGCCAAGGTCAGTGCCCACCATGGCATCATCCCCACCGCCGCCGCGAAGAACCTGGAACGTCTGACCGGCAAGCACCGTGCGGTCTACTCCCTGATTCGCGCGCGCTATCTGGCGCAGTTCCTGCCCAATCACGAATTCGATCGCACCCAGGCCGACTTCGACTGCGCCGGTGAAGCCTTGCGCGCCGTCGGCAAGCAGATCGTCGAGCCGGGCTGGAAACGCGCCCTGCCTGAAGCCCTGGCACCGGCCAAGGGCCGCGAGACGCCCGCACCCCAAACCCTGCCGAACCTGCGCGAAGGCATTGATTGCGCGGTTGCCGGCGTGCAGCTCAAGGACCTGTGGACGCAACCGCCCAAACCCTTCACCGAAGGCGATCTGATCAAGGCAATGAAGAACGTCGCCAAGCTGGTGGACGATCCGTTGCTCAAGCAAAAACTCAAGGACACCACCGGCATCGGCACCGAAGCGACACGCGCCTCGATCATCCAGGGCCTGCTCGACCGTGGTTATCTGGTCAAGAACGGCAAGGCCCTGGCCGCGACCCCGGCAGCTTTCAGCCTGATAGATGCCGTGCCCCGTGCAATCGCCGACCCGGGGACCACGGCCATCTGGGAACAGGCCCTGGACATGGTGCAGAGCGGCGAAATGAGCCTGGAAGAGTTCGTCACCAAACAAGCGGCGTGGATGAGCAAGCAGGTCAGTCGCTGCGCCGGCCTGAGCCTGACCATCAGCGGCCCACCTCCCAGCGGACGCGCCGCTACCCCCTGGAAGAGCAAACGCAAGAAAACCCAGCGCAAACCATCGAGCGCAGGCAAACGCGCGGCGAAACCGGCCAAGCCATAATTGCCCTGTGTCGCACTGCAAGCCAGGAGCCCGCCAGCATGCCCGAGATAGAACTGCACGCCGCGCAACGTGACGAACTGCAAATCATCGAAAACCTGATGCAGTTCTACACCTACGACTTCAGCGAGTGGTTGCCGCTAAAGCTGGGTCAACAGGGCTTTTTCAACATCCTGCCCATGCCGCATTACTGGAGAGACCCGGCGACACAGCCATTTCTGATCAGGGTCGACGGCGAGCTGGCCGGTTTCGTGACTGTGGATGACCGGACCCATTTGCCAGGCGCCCGGTACAACATCGGCTACCTGTTCGTCAGCCGCGGCTATCGTGGCCAGGGTGTCGGCAGTTTTGTCATATCCACCCTCTTGAGCCAACTACCCGGTCAATGGCAGATTTTCCATATCGACGCGAATAAGCCGGCGCACCTGTTCTGGAGCGCCGTAATGCCCACCCTCGGCACGGGCCCGATCGCCCGGCATCAGCTGGTCATCGAGCACAATCGCTGCACCGTTTACCGCTTCGAGTCAGCCCCGCTCGCCCCCTGACGGGCATCATCCCTGCCCTCCCTGCTCATTCCGAACAGCTTTGTCCGACAATATGTAGTGCGTAAAAATATTCACTACAAAACCGTTGACTCGACCGATTTGGCCTTGCATGATGCAGACGTCTCCCCGATCGGGAGTACAGGCAACACGTTTGAGCAAGCTCGTCTGACCGCCGAGCTGTTTTTCCCGGATACACGCTGCCCACAAGGCAGATTGAAGAAGCTGACCTGGCCTGAACGTCCAGTACAAGGGCGAGAAGACTTGGCGAGCAATCCTCATGATGCTTGTGGCCGACCCTGAAAACGTCGGCAGTGGCCTGAAGGTTTTCGCCGCTTCTCTTCGTTGTGACGCTATTGCGTAGCAGTTATTCAACACGACTACATGCAACAGACGCAGGACCCCGCCAATTTGGCGGTCGAACGCTGACGTCCTGGTTTCGGTGCCAGGGATCAACTAACCGATGGGCTACCTGTATAGCGACTCAACTTTAGAAAGATCACCAATTGGTCAAGGGGCTTTATGATGAATCTGAACAATCAACCAACTATCGATGAACTGGCTCGTATGTTCGCTGCAAAGAAAGACAGCCACGACAACCATATTCTCTGGATCAGCAAGTGTGGCCAGGTTCACATCGACTGCCTGTCGCCGCACGCCCACGAAGCGGAGTTCGACCAGAACAACCAGAACCTGCTTGCCCGACTGAAGATGTACCGTCGCGGCCAGGGCTATGTCGGCAAGAAAGCGGCAGCCGACAAGGACTTCATCGCCAGTGTTCTGCAAACCCTGAAACAGGCGTGGAACTCGATGCAGAACAATAACGAAGTTCGGGTGATTGACCGGCTCTACTAATATCTAAATATCTAAAGGGCCTGCTCCTAATCAAGAGCAGGCCCTTTTTTATTGTCTGTCCTGCCGCCATCGCCAGCAGGCTGGCTCCCACAATGACTTATGGGGTTCACAAGATTTGCGTACGACCTCAAATCCTGTGGGAGCCAGCCTGCTGGCGATGGAAGTACGTTTATGGGACCGCTTTTTCGACCTGCACGTGCAGGTGCCGATACAGCAAATCGTCAGCGATCGCATACATGCAACCAACGGCGACCTGACCCGCCAACGCATCATGCTGACGACAGCGTACGACATGCTCGAGCGGCAACTGGCCAATACAACGTGGGTAGCCAGCCCCGACTTCAGCGTGGCCGACTGTGCAGCCGCGCCGGCGCTGTTCTATGCCAGCACGCTGGTGCCGTTCGGTGACACGCATCGGCAACTTGGCGCCTACTTTGAGCGGTTGATCAGCACCCATCGGTACAGCGGGTCATCAATGAAGCCAGGCCTTACTTTGCCCTTTACCCGTTCGCCGAAGCGATCCCGGATCGGTTTCGCTAGCGGTCAACGAAAACGCCCCAGGTAATGCCTCGGGCGGCATGGCAAAAGCTGTCGTATGTAGTGACGACTACAGCGCGACATTTAATGGATTTGGTAGCCAAGCGCATCGAAATTGACAGCGACTGCAAACACGAAAGACTGGCATAAAGAGCCGTCGACCGGGTTCTGTGTGCTTGCAGGAAGAGAAAATGGCAGGGGCGGCTGGATTCGAACCAACGCATGGCAGGATCAAAACCTGCTGCCTTACCGCTTGGCGACGCCCCTGTATCTGTTGCGACGAGAGCCGGGCTCTCTTTTTGAACTGCCCGCTTTACAACTCCGTAAGAGCTGCTGCGAGAGTGGGCGCAAATTTACCAACTTCCTTGGCGCCTGTGAAGCTTTTTTTTCACAAATTGTTTTTTAAAACAGGTGCTTACTGTACTTCAAAGGCTCTGCAGCACGCGCCCTGTCACCAAGGCCCTTTATTTTCACCTGACAAATCAAGGCAATTATCCACGCCTTGCAACGGGGTAGTCATAAAGCCGTCGGGGCCCCGCATGCACGCCTCGAAGGTGTGCTACGTTGTAAGTAGGACAGTGTTGAAGCCTTGGTCATGAACACTCAGCGCCTGCCCCCGCTGCCACTCGCCTGGAGCACCGGGTCGCACTTTCCCCTTGACCGTTTTTCGGTCCAGCCAGGCCTGCCAGGCTTTTCTTTCCTCTCGGGGGGATAGGCAATGATTGCGCAATACTCTTTCACGGCCACTTGAGGACACGCAATTGAAAGGCAAACTGATCGCTGCCATCGTCACCGTCCTGGTCGCCGGCACCGCGATTTATGGGGTGAACACCTGGAAAGTGGTGGATAACCAGCGGCAAGAGGCGGTATGCAGGGCCGCGCAGCAACATATCAAAATCCTCGAAACCCAGGCACGGGCCATGGCTGCAGGGCTGTCGGTAGAAGCCTATGCCGAAGCCGAAAAGGCCGAAGCAGGCAAACTGGTTCGCGCGCTCGATACCGCGAAGAACGAAGCGGAGGTCGATGCCGTCATCGAACAGCATGCCACCGTTATCCAGGCGCAAATCGTCGCTGAAGACGCAGAAGTCGAATCCCGGGGCGAACAGCCGTTCCTTGGCCAGGAACTGAAAAAACAACGCATCCCGACTGACGTCAAACAGGAATTCAAGCGCGCCGAAAAAGCTGTCAACGATGCCTGTAGCTAGAAATCCGTTTCAGTCGCTACATGATTTTCGAATGCGTCTAGACTTCGTCAACGGCAGGTTGCAGCCGTAATCCGTACTGACGGCAGACGGAAACGAGGACGCCCATACTTTGAAAAATCCAGCCATCTGCACCATAGGCGGCCTGCTGCTTTCGATGGAGGCGTTCGCCACCGGAATCATGCCTGTGTTCGATATGGACTTCACAAGGTCAGCGACTGAAACACTGAAAAAAATAGGCATCCACGACGCCTGTATCATCAAGGCAGCAAACCCCACCGCGTTCACTTATTGCCGGGAAGGTTCCACAACCCTGTGGCAGTATCAGGCGCTGGACCTGGAACAACTGGACAAGGTCCACGGTGATGCTCCGCAGTCTTCGAAAGCGTATCTGCCCATCAGCGTAAAGGAAGTTGATAGCGTCGCCTGCCTGGACGAACACGAGACATCGTCAGCTGTACAGGTAATGTCTCGCTGGTTTGCCCTCGTGGTGTTTATCCTTTCCCTGCTGGTCGGCGTGCACCAGACCTTGCGGGTCATCCAGCATCGGCGCAATAACCCCACCGGGTTTTCACCTCCCCATCTGCACGGCACGAGCCCATCCCTGCCAGGGTTCGACACCTTGGCGACCACCAAAGCCCTGGCAGCGTTTACCCTTGCCGTGACCGTGGCAATTGTCTACTTCAGCTACACAGGGTTTTAACAGGAGCCGAGCGCGCCGTTGCGGCGCGCCCGAAGGTCTTAGTGGGGCGCGCGAGGAATGGTCTTGAGCAGGTCTTCGGGACTGATGTGCCCCACCACGCTGCCCGGTTGCGGCAGGTTGAGGATGTGACCCTTCATCTTGCCGATGATGTGCATCTCGCAAGGCTTGCAGTCGAACTTCAGGGTCAAAACTTCATCCCCGTGGATCAATTGCATCGGCGCGACCTTGGTGCGCACACCGGTGACGCCCTTGGCCTGTTTCGGGCACAGGTTGAAGGAGAAACGCAGGCAGTGCTTGGTGATCATCACCGGCACTTCGCCAGTTTCCTCGTGAGCCTCGTAGGCCGCGTCGATCAGCTTGACGCCATGGCGATGATAGAAGTCCCGGGCCTTCTGGTTGTAGACGTTGGCCAGGAACGACAGGTGCGACTCCGGATACACCGGTGGTGGCGTGGTTTCGGCCTTGCGGCTGCCGCGCGGGTGAGCGGCGATCCGCGCTTGGGTCAAGGCGTCGATCACTTCACGGCGCAAGGCCTTGAGCTGCGAGTTGGGGATGAAGTACGCCTGCGGTGCGTCCAGCTTGATGTCAGTGGCGTGGTATTGCGTGGTACCCAGTTGGCCGAGCAGATCCTGCAATTGCTCCAGTGCCTGTTCCGGTTTGTTGGCGGCGCCGAACGGGCCAGCCAGGGTGACGCTGGCGCTGATGCCCTCTTCGCTGGTAGCAGTCAATTCCAGCTGTTCTTCACGCAGGCGAGCAACCCAGCTCAAAGCGATGCGACGCTCGGCGGAGGTCTTTTGCAACGCCTGTTGCCAGTTGTGATCAAGGTTGCGATTGAGCGGATGGTTGGGGCGCAGCTTGTACATCCCCTCCGGCATTTCGTTGGGCTCGACGCGATAGCGATAACGCTTCTCGCCGTCCTCCTCGAATTCGCCTTTGGGTTCGGCGATGTTGGCGCGAAAACCCACCACTTCACGCTTGACCAGCACGTTGAGGCCGTCGCCGTTGGACAGCGGCTCGTGGGTCACGACCTGCATGTCACGCTTGGCGACTTTCTCGACCACTCCCACTGGCAAACCAGTGAAGGTCGGCGAGTCAAAGGCGCCGATATCGATCTTGCGGTCAGTGACGAAATAATCGGTGCTGCCACGGTGGAAGGTTTTTTCCGGGTCAGGCAGGAAAAAGTGCGCGGTGCGGCCACTGGAGGCTCGGGCCAGGTCCGGGCGGTCTTCGAGCACGGCGTCGAGGCGCTGACGATAGTAGGCAGTGATGTTTTTCACATAGCCCATGTCCTTGTAGCGCCCTTCGATCTTGAACGAGCGCACGCCGGCCTCGACCAGGGCGCGGATGTTGGCGCTCTGGTTGTTGTCCTTCATCGACAGCAGGTGCTTTTCGTAGGCGATCACCCCACCTTTTTCGTCTTTGAGGGTGTACGGCAGGCGGCAGGCCTGGGAGCAGTCGCCACGGTTGGCGCTGCGCCCGGTCTGCGCATGGGAGATGTTGCACTGACCGGAGAACGCCACGCACAAGGCGCCATGGATGAAGAACTCGATGGCCGCGTCAGTCTCGTCGGCAATGGAGCGGATCTCCTGAAGGTTCAGCTCGCGAGCCAGAACCAATTGGGAGAAGCCAGCCTGATCAAGGAACTTGGCCCGCTCCAGGGTGCGGATATCGGTCTGGGTACTGGCGTGCAGCTCGATAGGCGGGATGTCCAGCTCCATCACTCCCAGGTCCTGGACGATCAGCGCATCGACACCGGCATCGTACAACTGGTGGATCAGCTTGCGGGCCGGCTCCAGTTCGTTGTCGTGCAGGATGGTGTTGATGGTGGTGAACACCCGCGCATGATAACGACGGGCGAATTCCACCAATTCGGCGATTTCGCTCACTTCGTTGCAGGCGTTGTGGCGCGCGCCGAAGCTCGGGCCACCGATGTAGATGGCATCGGCGCCATGCAGGATCGCCTCGCGGGCAATGGCCACATCGCGGGCGGGGCTGAGCAATTCCAGGTGATGCTTGGGCAGGGACATATTTTTTTAGTCAGGCTTGTCACGGTCGAGGCGTGCATTGTAGCGGTGAAACGCCCAACCGGCACCTTGTGCTGCCAGGTGGTGTTTCTAACCTGACCTGCGCCAATCCCTGTAAGAGCGAGCACGGTCGCGATGGACGTCAACGATGACGCGGGCATCCTGTATGCCCAGGTCGCCCTTATGCTCTTCGCGAGCATGCTCGCTCCTACAGGATTTGCGTGTATCGCAGCTATCAGGCCTTGGCCGCCATCGCGGTCACTTCCACGCGCATGCCTTCCACCGCCAACGAGGCAACCCCGACAGCAGCGCGAACCGGCCATGGCTTGGCGAAGTAGCGCTTGTAGACTTCGTTGAACGCGGCGCGGTCGGCCATGTCGGTGAGGTAGATGGTCAGGTGCATCACGCGGTCCATAGAGCTGCCGGCACGCTCCAGCGCGACCTTCAGCGCCTGCAGGGTGCATTCGCTCTGCAGGGTAATGTCACCCAGTTCCAGGCTGCCATCGGCGCGGGTCGGGATCTGGGTGGAGACCAGCACGCCAGCGAAACCGACGACGTCGGAAGAAATCGAGTCCGCATCGGGATCGGGAGTGAAGGTGATGTCTTGATTGGCCATGGAGATTCTCTTGCTTGATGTAGTTAAGCCATATGCAGCGAGGTGACTGACAATGCGTGGCAGGATACCGCGCATCACCACGCAGGAAAAATCCATGACGCTTGTTTGATGAGTTTTGCTACCCAGGCGTGTAGCACTCGGTAACACGCAAGCCCTGATGTGGTGCATCTTTTTCAACGATTCGCCGCCCACCACCTCACGCCGCTTGCTCCCACCCGCCATGGCGTACTTTGTGCATCTAAATGCGACCCCAACTGCCTGAAGTCGCCATGCGCCCCAAGGAACTGAAACACTGGACCACCGGTGTAGCCCACCTGCTCGACCTGCCTCCCGGGCAGCCGCGCCTGTCGGGTTTGAGCCACTGGCTCCGGCAAATCTGCCCGGTCGATCATTTCGTGTTGTTTGTCTATGAAGGCAATCACCGGCCGCTGGCATTGTTCGATACGTTTTCGGCGGACAGGCGTGCGGTGTACGTTGACGACTACCAGTGCGGGCCTTACCTGCTCGACCCCTTCTACCTGGCCTGCACCCGCGGGCAGGCACCGGGGCTGTGGCGCTTGCGCCAGTTCGCCCCCGACCACTTCTACCTCGGCGAGTACTTCCTGACCTATTACCAGCAAACCGGCCTCGCCGAGGAAGTGGCGTTTTTCGTCGACCTGGGCGATGGCGCCATGGCGGTGCTGTCGTTGATGCGCTCCAGTGCCAGCTGTGCGTTCAGCCGGGACGAAATGCAACTGATCGAGTGCGCGCAAGCGGTGGTCGAGCAGGTCATCAATGAAGCCTGGCGCCTGCGCAAGGCCCAGCAACCGCGCCCGGCGCAAGACCTGGATTTCAAGATCCGCGAAGCCTTCGACCATTTTGGCGCCCACATCCTCACCGGCCGCGAGCAGGAAATCGTGCAACTGCTGCTGCGCGGCCACTCCAGCGCCTCGGTGGCCGAACAACTGAACATCAGCCCCGGCACGGTGAAGATTCATCGCAAGAATATCTACGCCAAACTGGGGATTGGCAGCCAGTCGGAGTTGTTGGGATTGTTTATCCGGGAGTTGACGGAAGATCCGTTGCAGACGCCCGGGCTCAAGCTGCAAGCCTGAGATCTGTCAGTCAACAGAAAACTCCTGTGGGAGCGGGCTTGCTCGCGAAAGCGATATTTCAGCCGACACATAAGTTGCCTGACACACCGCTTTCGCGAGCAAGCCCGCTCCCACAGGTCATTCGGTGATCTGGAGATTGTGGTCAGGGCGGTTCAATCTGATCCAAGGCCCGGTTCGCTGCCAACTCACCCAACATGATCACTTGCGCGATGCCCAGCAGTGCATTGCGGCTTTTCCTCTCCAGATGATCCACCAGATCGCTGGCCTTGAGCCCATCGTCGGAAGACCGCCCGGAGCAAGCTCGCTCCTACAACAATCCCCCTCCTATCCCCCAAGGGATATATACACCGCAAATCCCCGATTGCTAGTTTGGCCCCCGACGCACTGATTCATCACTGCAAGGGAGCCCTGCTCGTGAACAACAGCGTGAACGACACCCCACCAAGCGATATCGAATTCTGCAATGTGGTTAAACGCTATGGCGATGTGCAGGCCGTCAACGGCCTGGATTTCGCGGTGCAGCGTGGCTCGTTTCACTCCTTTCTCGGTGGCTCCGGCTGTGGCAAGACCACCACCTTGCGCATGATCGCAGGGTTCGAACAACCCACCAGCGGCGAAGTGCGCCTGGCCGGTAAGAGCGTTGCCGGAGTACCGGCCTTTAAAAGACCGGTGAACATGGTGTTCCAGCATTACGCGCTGTTCCCGCACCTGACTGTGGCGCAGAACATTGCCTACGGCCTGCGCTATCGCACCCCGCGCCCGGACAAGAAACAACAACTGCGCATGGCCGATGAAGCGTTGGAGATGGTGCGCCTGAGCGGCTTCGGTCAGCGCAAGCCGAGTGAACTGTCCGGCGGCCAACAACAACGTGTCGCCCTCGCCCGCGCCCTGGTCAACAAGCCGACGGTGTTGCTGCTTGACGAGCCGCTGGCGGCGCTGGACCGCAAGCTGCGCAAGGAGATGCAATCGGAACTGCTGCGTTTGCAGCGCGAGGTCGGCATCACCTTCGTACTGGTCACCCACGACCAGGAAGAAGCCCTGTCGATGAGCGACAGCATCAGCGTGATGCACAACGGTTCGATCATCCAGACCGCCACCCCGGAACAACTTTACGAAGCCCCGGCCAGCCGTTACGTCGCTGACTTCATCGGCGAATCCAACCTGTTCGACGGCACCGTGCGCCAGCTCAACGGCAACTGCGTGGTGCTGCGCACCGAGCAAGGGCTGGAACTGACCAGCCCCCTCACCCCCACCGGCAAAGCCCTGAGCGCCAACACTGCCGGTTGCATCGCCGTGCGCCCAGAGCTGATCAGCATCGCCGGCGCCAATGTCGAGATGACCCGGGAAGTGAAGCTGCAGGGTTCTGTCGAGGACCGCATCTACCTGGGCAACTCCACCGAATACCGCGTGCGAACCCAGGCCTTCGGCGTGGTCTGCGTGCGTGTACCGCGCCAGCAGGATCACGGCGCCAACGCATTCGAACACGGCGCGCCAGTGCGCGTCGGCTGGGATCACGCCAATGGCCTGGCCATGGCGTTGTAAATCATCGATTCGTTTCATCAACCGGATGTGGAGCGTGCTATGGACCAGAAGACTTTTATAAAAACCCTGCGCAGCTGGCAGAACGGCTCGATCAGCCGCCGCGAGTTCCTTGGTCGCACCGGCCTTGGCATCGCTGCCGCCGTGGTCGCCACCAACATGCCCGGCCTGCTGACCTCCACCGCGCAAGCCGCCGAACAAGGCAAGCTGGGTGATCGCCTGTCACTGGCGACCTGGCCGAACTACCACAGCCAGGAAAACCTCGACGCCTTCGGCAAGACCACGGGTGCCCGGGTGTCGATGAGCGTGTTCGGCTCCAACGAAGAAATGCTCGCCAAACTGCAGGCCGGCGGCAGCGGTTGGGATGTGCTGGTGCCCACCAACTACACCATCAGTACTTACGTCGGCCTGGGCCTGATCGAGCCGCTGGACCTGTCGCGCATTCCCAATTTCGACGCCTCGGCGTTCCAGCAGAAGTTCATGGCCCAGGGCACGGTGGACGGCAAGATCTACGCGGTGCCGAAAAACTGGGGCACCACCGG
This sequence comes from Pseudomonas sp. GW821-FHT09H03, assembly GCF_059415945.1. Classification (NCBI taxonomy): domain Bacteria; kingdom Pseudomonadati; phylum Pseudomonadota; class Gammaproteobacteria; order Pseudomonadales; family Pseudomonadaceae; genus Pseudomonas; species Pseudomonas sp. GW821-FHT09H03. The sequence continues at coordinate 28,738 of NZ_JBWKOF010000022.1, forward strand.
CATGCTCTACGACACCGGCAAACTGAAAAACGGCCCGACCAGCTGGAAGGAGTTCTGGGCCGCCGCCCAAGGCCCCGCCAGCGGCCGCACGATCGTCCACGACTACCAGTTGACCGCCATCGGTAACGCCCTGAAAAGTTTCGGCTACAGCTTCAATTCCCTGGACCCGAAGGAACTGGCCGACGCGGAAAAACTGCTTATCGAGGCCAAGCCGCATCTGTTTGCGATCAACTCCGACATCCAGCCGTCGATGCGCAGCGGCGATGCCTGGCTGGCGATGTCCTGGACCGGCGACGCTTCGCAACTGCACCGCGACAACCCGCAGATGCAGTTCGAACTGGGCAAGGAAGGTGGCGAACTGTGGAGCGACTTCTTCGCCATCCCCAAAAGCTCGGAGCACAAGGATGCTGCGTATGCCTTCATCAACTACCTGCTTGATCCACAGCACAACAAGCTCGAAGTGCTGAGCCACGGCTACCCGAGCGGCGACAAGCGCGTCGACGCCCTGCTGCCGAGCGCCATGCTTAACGATCCGATCATGTACCCGGCCGCCGAAGCCCTCAGCCCGCTGGAGTTCGGAGCAGCTGCCACGCTGACCAGTCCGGCACGCGCCGAGTTGATGGCGCGTTTCAAGTCCGCCTGATCGCTTGACCATGGCCAATGAGGAGCCGTCAATGAACGCCGCCGCCCACCCGCAAACGGTGCAGCCGGGCCTTGCCCTGTCGGTCGAGGTGCGCCAACGGCGCAGCCTGGGCCGACGCATCACCCTGCTGATGCTCTTGCCTTCGACCCTGTGGTTCCTGCTGCTGTTGCTGATGCCGCTGGTCATCATCCTGGTCTTCAGCTTCGGTGAGCGCAGCGCCGTGGGCGGATACGCCGGTGGCTTCACCCTGACCAACTACCTGAACCTCGGCTCCCGCGGCGCGGCCTTCAGCAATACGCTGATGCTGGCGCCGCTGGGCACCCTGGTATGCCTGGTGGCGGCGTATCCATTGGCGTACTTCCTGGCGGTCAAGGTCACCAGGAACCGCTCGCTGCTGCTGACGCTGGTGATCGTGCCGTTCTGGACCAGTTTTTTGATCCGCACCTACGCCTGGATTTTCATCCTCAGCGGCAAGGGCATCCCGGCGCTGCTGGCCAGCCTGGGCCTTGAGGATGTGCGGCTGATCAACACGCCTTGGGCGGTGCTGATCGGCATCGTCTACGGCTACCTGCCGCTGATGGTGTTCCCGATCTACGTCAGCCTGGAAAAACTCGACAAGCGCCTGCTCGAAGCCTCGGCGGACCTGGGTGCCAGTGCCTTCGAAAGCTTCCGTCGGATCACCCTGCCGCTGTCCGCGCCGGGGATCATCACCGGGGTGATGCTGGTGTTCATCCTGTTGATGGGCGAGTTCCTGATCCCGGCCATTCTCGGCGGCGGCAAGGTGTTCTTTGTCGGCAACGCCCTGGTCGACCTGTTCCTGCAATCGCGCAACTGGCCGTTCGGCAGTGCGCTGGCCATGACGTTGGTGGCGATGATGCTGCTGATCATCGGCGTGTATCTGAAACTGGTGGCGCGCTACGGCGGCCGCCCTGCCGACGGAGGTCTGTGACATGTGGCTGCGCAGTTATTCAACTTCGCTGTACCTGTTTCTCTACGCGCCGATTGCCTTGATCGTGCTGTTCAGCTTCAACGCCGGGCGCAGTGGCCTGGCGTTCCAGTGCTGCTCGGTGCAATGGTTCGGCACCGCGTTCGGCAACCCGTTCATCATGGAAGCCCTGGGCAACAGCGCGCTGATTGCGCTGAGTTCCGCGGTAATTGCCACGCTGTTCGGCACCCTGGCGGTGTTCGGCTTGCAGCGCTGCGGCGCCAAGGTGCACATGCTGTTCGATGCCCTGACCTATTGCGCAATCATTGTCCCGGGCATCGTCATCGGCATTTCGACACTGATTGCCTTCATCAGCCTGTTCGACCTGATCAACCCGCTGCTGGCGAGCTGGTTGCCGACCGTGCCGAAGTTGAACATGGGGTTCTTCACGGTGATCGCCGCGCATTCGCTGTTCACCATGGCCCTGGTGATGGTGATCGTGCGCAGCCGCGTCGATTCCCTGGACAAGGCCTTGCTCGAAGCCTCGGCGGACCTGTACGCGCCTCCAATGGACACCTTCTGGCGCGTCACCCTGCCGCAGATCAGCCCGGCGATCATGGCCGGGTTCCTGCTGGCGTTCACCTTCAGCTTCGACGATTTCATCATCGCCTTCTTCGTCGCCGGTTCAGAGACGACGTTGCCGATCTACATATTTTCCTCCATCCGCCGCGGCGTGACGCCGGAGATCAACGCGATTTCCACGGTGATCATCTGCGTGTCGCTGGCCCTGCTGTTCACTTCCCGCCATCTGCAAAACCGCCGCACCGGCGTCCAGGAGTCGCACCATGCGTGATCAGCTCTACATCAACGGCGAATGGGTCAGCCCGGACCTGGGCGGCTATCTGGATGTGATCGATCCGGCCACCGAACAGGCCTTCCACCGTGTGGCGGCCGGCACTGAAGAAGACGTCGATCATGCCGTGCGTGCGGCCCGGCGTGCCTTCGACAATGGCTGGAGCCAGACCAGCGGCGCCGAGCGCGGGCAGTGGCTGGAGGCCCTGGCCGATGAGCTGGAAAACGGCCAGCAAGCGCTGGCGGAACTGGAAGTACGCGACAACGGCAAGCCCTTGCCCGAAGCGCAGTGGGACATTGCTGACGCCATCGGCTGCTTCCGGTACTACGCCGGTTTGGCACGGGAACTGGATCAACAGCAGGACCAACCGCTGGCCCTGCCGGACGAGCGTTTTCGCTGCCGCATCCGCCACGAGCCGATTGGCGTGGCCGGGCAGATCATTCCCTGGAACTACCCGCTGCTGATGGCCGCGTGGAAGGTCGCGCCAGCCTTGGCCGCCGGGGCCACGGTGGTGTTGAAACCGTCCGAACTGACGCCGCTGACCGCCTTGGAACTGGCGGCCGCCGCCGATCGCATCGGCTTGCCGGCCGGGGTGTTGAACCTGGTCACCGGCCTCGGTGCCGACGCCGGCAGCCCACTCACCGAACACCCTGGGGTGGATAAACTGGCCTTCACCGGCAGCGTGCCCACCGGGGCGAAAATCATGTCGGCGGCGGCACGGGACATCAAGAACATCAGCCTGGAACTGGGTGGCAAGTCTGCGTTCATCGTGTTCGATGACGCCGATGTCGAAGCCGCCGTGGAGTGGATACTGTTCGGCATCTTCTGGAACCAGGGCCAGGTGTGCAGCGCCACGTCGCGCCTGCTGGTGCAGGAAACCATCGCCCCGCGCCTGATCGAACGGCTGGTGGAAGAAACCCGCAAGATCAGCATTGGCCCGGGCATGCAGCCCGGCGTGCTGCTCGGGCCGCTGGTCAGCCAGGGCCAGTACGACAAGGTGCTCGGCTTCATCGACCAGGGCCTGGCCAGCGGCGCCCGTCTGCTCACCGGCGGACGGCGCCCGGCGCATCTGGCCGAAGGCTATTTCATGGAACCGGCGATCTTCGACGAGCCGGGGCACAGCAGCATCCTGTGGCGCGAAGAAGTCTTCGGCCCGGTGCTGTGCATCAAACGCTTCAAGACCGAAGAGCAAGCGCTGCAAATGGCCAATGCCAGCCGCTTCGGCCTCGCCGCCGCAGTGATGAGCGCCGATCTGCAACGCACCACGCGCGTGGCCAATCAGTTGCGTGCCGGGATCGTCTGGGTCAACTGCTCACAGCCAACCTTCGTCGAGGCACCGTGGGGCGGCATGAAACACAGCGGGATCGGCCGCGAGTTGGGGCAATGGGGGCTGCACAATTATCTGGAGGTCAAGCAGGTCACCGAGTATGTCAGCGACCAGCCTTGGGCCTGGTACATGAAATAGTCCTGCTCACAGATAGCCTTGAATAACCCGACCAATAAGCAACCCCGCTTTCCCATCAAGGATTCGCCGCCTGCGTCGGCAGCACCGCCGTCGCAGGCGTGTAGGGTTCTTTCCAGGCGAACCGATAGGCTTTGGCGGCCATCTCAGGAAGGCACTTGCCGTTGTCGGCGGCGGCACTGACGATGGACCAGTGGGCCCGGGAATCTTCCCCCAGGGCATGGGCCGCTTCGGCATTGAAGCACTGGCCCAGCACATCATCGGGCACCAGGGCGTAGGCCTGTGGATGTTCGCGCAACCATTGGGCGGCCTTCTCGACCGAGGAATTGTCCATGCCGAAATGCACCAGCGGCTGGCGCGCGAACAGCCAGTGCCCTTCTTCCCAGTTGACCAATACCAGATCGGCGCCGTGGGTCACGGTCGCTGCCTGCTCCATGATGGCCTGATCAGGATTGGCGCCATCCTTGAGCGGCACGAAGAATCCCCGGGCGAACCACAGCACGAACCAGATCGCGAACAGCGCCGTAAATACCCGACGCAAACGCGCACGCCGCCTGTACCAGCGCTTGAGCATCCAAGGAATCAGTGGCGCGGCCACCAGCGCCAGGCCTGGCAACGCCGGGTAGATGTACAACTCGCGCTTGCCGCTGCTGAAGCTGAAGAACAGCACGACCAATAGCACCCAGCCGAGCAGCACCAACACCCGGCCATCGCGCTTTTTCAACTGGCGGCGCCACGCGGGCACCAGCCATGGCAGCATCAACACCAACGGCAGCCAGTATAGGGCGATGACATGGGTAAAGAAGTACCAGGACGGTTCGCGGTGATGCCACGCCGCGGCATAGCGTCCCGCGGTCTGGCGCAGGAGAATTTCCCGGGCGTAGGCCATTTCATCGGCGCTGCCATGCAGGGCAATCGACAAGCCCAGGGGCAACAACCACACCGCTATGGCGCCGAGCATCACGGCAAGGCCCAGCAACCATTTCCGTGCCCCACCCGGCATGGCCACCACACCCGGCCATTTCCTGAGGACTGCATACGCATACGGAATCAGCATCAACACCGGCAGAAAACCCACGCCCTTGGTGATCACGCCGACGCCCATGGCCGCGCAGCCCACATAGAACCAGCGCCAGGCCGGGCCTGACAGCAGGTGCCGGGCCAGACCGTACAGGCCCAGGGAGGTAAACAGAATCAAAATGCTGTCGATCTGGCCGCTTTGCAGAATGCTGTAGGTCTGATAGGTCGCCAGGTACAACAGTACCGCGATGCGCCCGGTACGCTGGTTCCACAGCCGGCGCCCCAGGTCATAGACCATGGCCGTGACCATCACCGCCGAAAACAACCCCGGGATATACAGCGCGATGCTGGCCTTGCCGGTCAACCAGACACAGAAAGCCACCGCCCACATGAAAATCGGCGGCTTGTCACCGTAGATCTCTGCGGCACGATGGGGGATCAGCCACGAGCCGTGTTGCAGCATTTCCAGGGCGACCCCCAGATAGCGTTCTTCCTCCACGTTCTGCGCCTGGCGCCAGCCCAGTCCTGCGCCAATCAAAACCAGGGCCAGAAGCATCAAGCCCAGGCATTCAAGCCACGAGGGTAGAGATCTGCGCATGCTTTATTCCTTACCTGGCCGACCCGCCCCGGGGTTTGTAGAAGCGGAACAGGCCGATATCCGCTGTCTTGGTGTACTGCCTGGCCCAGTCCGGCCTGACCGTACGATCATGGAAATACAAGGCGCCACCGGTGCGATCCGGCAACTGTTTGTTCAGTGCCTTGCGCGCTATTTCCTTGGCCAGCGCATACGAACCTTCTTCCTGGACCGAATCAGGGCGCCCGTCACACCACCAGGAAAACTGGCAACTTTTGCTCTCCGAGCCCTGCTTGACCACGCCGCAGACGGTGTCCGGAAAACCCCCGTGGCCCAAGCGATTCATCACCACATTGGCCACCGCTTCCATGTCGACCGAATCCTTGCCTTTGGCTTCCCAATAAATCGACCGCGCCAGACAGGTGATCGCGTCGTCCAGCGGCGCGACGCCGGCAGGGTCCACGGCCTGGACTTCGGACTGGGTAATCGCTTCGGCCCCAGGGGCCGGTGCGGGACTGCTGCTCTGCGCGGCCTTTTGCTCAAGCACCTGGGCCTTGTTCTCGGCCGCCTGCTTTTGCTGTTCCTGATCTGCGGCGATTGCGCAGGTGGCGAACAAGATGACGACGAGGCAGGAGGCTATCCAGTCAAGGCGCATGGTCGGGCAAACTCCGAGGGCAGTATCGAACCAGTGTAGTAGTGAAATGATTGCACTCCACCCACTACACTTCTGGATAAAATCCGTTGCCTTTGACGGGGCAAATTCGCGCATCATGGGCGCATTCAGCTCAAGGGGGATTTCCATGCGCTTCATCTCAAACGCTGTGCGTCTGGCCGGGTTGTCACTGGGCCTAGTGTTCACCGCCACCGCTGTGGCGAGCGACGAGTCGCAATTGATCGAGTCGATCAATGTCTACCGCAGTCAACTGCAACGCTGTGCCGGCCAGGTCTCGTCGGAGCTGCCGCCGCTGTCCGCCGATCCTCGCCTGGTGCTGTCCGCCACCAGCGTCGTCAATCTGCAGCAGGCCATGGCCAGCGCGGGTTATCCCATGAAGAACGTGCAGGCGATCAGCCTTACCGGACCACGTGATGCGGCGTCGGCGATGAAGGCGATCCAGGAGAGTTTTTGCCAGATCGTGCTAGACCCGCAATTTGTCGATGTCGGCGTCAGCCGCCAGGACCGTGACTGGCGCATCGTGGTCGCACGCCCGTTATTGAGCGCGCGCCTGGGGGACTGGCAAGCGGAAGGCCAGAAACTGCTGGCCGAACTCAACACCGCCCGCGCGCAGCCGCGCCAGTGCGGCGCACAATCCTTTGCCGCCGCCACGCCACTGACCTGGAACGCCACGCTGGCCAGCGCCGCCGAGACCCACTCGCGGTCCATGGCCAACAACAATTACTTCGATCACAAAGACCGCGACGGGCGCACCCCCGGTGACCGCGCCGAGCTCGCCGGCTACGACTTCCAGCAAATCGCCGAGAACATCGCCGCCGGGCAGGACAGCGCGCGCAAAGTGGTCGAAGGCTGGCTGACCAGCCCCGGGCATTGCGCCAACCTGATGAACCCGCAGATGCGCGACCTGGGCGCGGCGTATGCGACCGATCCGAAGAGCGATGCGGGGATCTACTGGACGGCGATGTTTGGGGCGCAGTGAGGGCAATAGCCCCCCGAAGCGATTGCATTGGGGGTTCTGTGTGGCCAACGAACTCGTCAAAAAGCGAAAAACTTTTACTAAAAGAAAGATTTTTCTGAAGGAAATTTCTGAAATATGAAAAGCCACACATAAAATCTTGAAATTTTAAAGCTCAATAAATATACCTATCCCCTTGCGAAACCATTTCGAATAACAAATTTCGACTTCAAAGCCAGGGCCCTATGAAAAATGCGATATCACCTACAAGAAATGAAAACTTCTCTGACTGGTATCAACAAGTGGTTATCCAGTCGGAAATGGCTGAAAATTCTCCAGTACGAGGCTGCATGGTTATCCGCCCTTGGGGGTATGGCATATGGGAGCAAATTCAACGAGAGCTTGATAAAAAAATAAAAGACACAGGACATTCAAACGCATATTTTCCACTTTTGATTCCGTTATCCTTTCTTCAAAAAGAAGCCGAGCATATTGAAGGTTTTGCCAAAGAGTGCGCGGTTGTAACCCATTACCGTCTCGAAAAATCAACGGATGGAGCGCTTGCTCCTGCAGGAGCATTAGAAGAACCGTTGATCATCAGGCCCACCAGTGAAACGGTCATCGGTGCATCCTTTTCACGATGGGTACAAAGTTATCGGGATCTACCGCTCCTTATCAATCAATGGGCGAACGTACTGCGTTGGGAAATGCGCCCTCGGATTTTCCTTCGCTCATCAGAGTTCCTTTGGCAAGAAGGTCACACCGTTCACGCAACTCACGATGAGGCCTTGGTCGAAACGCTAATGATGCTGGATCTCTACGAGCGCTTTACTACCGAGCACTTGGCCATACCAGTAATCAAGGGCGAAAAATGCTCCTGGGAACGTTTTCCGGGTGCCGTCAGCACCTACACCATTGAAGCAATGATGCAAGACGGCAAGGCCCTGCAAGCAGGTACGTCTCATTTTTTAGGCCAGAACTTCGCACAGAGTTCAGACATCCGCTTCGTGAACAAAGAAGGGTTAAAAGAGCTGGCATGGACCACGTCCTGGGGAGTATCCACGCGATTGATCGGCGCGATGATAATGGCCCATGGAGACGATGACGGGCTAGTACTCCCGCCGCTCGTGGCGCCGACGCAGGTCGTCATTATCCCGATCGTACGCAACGAACAGCATGCAGATGCCATTCATGAGTGCTGCAAAAAACTGCAAAAGCAGATTTGCCGAAAAAAACTGAAGGGGCAAAACCTTCGGGCCAGTGTTGATTGGCGGGACATGAACAGCGGCGAAAAAAAGTGGTACCACATCAAGCGTGGCGTCCCTGTCCGGGTCGAGATTGGCATAAAGGAACTGGAGCAAAATGCGGTGTCCTACTCCTGCCGAAACAATGCCAACAACCTTCTAAAAATTGACATTGAAGCTTTCGTTAATAACATTTCGAAAACACTGGCAACAATTCAAAAAGACATGCTGATGGTGGCACAGACAAAACTATCCAACAACACCACTACGGTCACTACTCTGGAAGAATTCAAAAGGTGCTTCAAACAGAACGCAAAGCATAACGCCTTTGTTCTTGCCCCCTTCACCGAAGATGAAAACGTTGAAAAAGCTATCGGAGAGCTTGGAGTGAGCGTTCGCTGTATCCCACTAAAACAACCGGGAATTTCCGCAACCTGTTTATTCACCGATCGAAAAACGAACACGTGGGCACTTTACGCGAAGTCATATTGATCGCTGATCACCTACAGCTCCGCGATTGCGGGGCTGTATTGTTTCCAAAGACACCAACTTTCCGCCTGCTTTATAAAAAATTACACCGCCTATCATTAGCAATACCAATAAATACAACAAAAAGTACAACGGACTGAAGTCAACGAGGATGTAACCGCAGACCACCGGTGTGGATGCGGCTCCGAGGTAGGTAAGGTTTTGAGAACTGTAGTACGCCCCTGCCATTCGTGCAGGAGCAATTCGCGTGATGTACAGAAACTCAAGAGGCTGAATGATGATCTCCCCCACCGTAAACAGGACAGTGAAGACAGCCCAGGCAAATAGCGTGCTGGAGAATGCAAACCCCAACAGCCCGACGACGAAGGTCAGCACACACCCGCACGTCCAAAGCCTGAAGCGCTCAACCGTCACCTTGCGACCGATCGGGTATTGCAACAGGATTGATGTCAGCGCGTTGGTGACGAATACCACATTGATGATTTTGTACATTTGCTCAATGGAATGCGTCGTCAGCAAGTATTGGCCTACATACAGGTGAAACTGCCCGAATACGCCGGCCAACAGGACACTGGCTACTGTGAACTTCAGCAGCTTGCGATCCCTGACCATGTTCGCCAGAGAGCCAAGCACGCCTTCGCCTATGTCGCGTGGTTGCACGCGCTCCTTTGTATCAGCGAAAGGACGTAACGCCGCCAAGGCAAATACAATCGCCGCTGCGCTGCAAAAAAACATCGGCGAAACGCCCTGATTGTTCAACCAGAGGCCGGCCAATGGCCCTAATGCATACCCCGTATTGGTAAGAGTGTATTTAATTGAGAGCACGGATGCGGTTTCCGCTGAGTGAAACCAACGAGCGATACACATGCGTATGGCCGTTTCCACTGACAGATACGCTAGGTTGAGTACCAGGCACAGGATAAACACGAGCACCAGCGAATCGCACCACAAAAAGCCGGCGTACACCGCAGATTGGAGGACCGATGAAGTGAGCATCAGAGTTCTGATACTCATTCTGTCGAGCAACGCCCCTAATACCAGGCTTCCGACTGAACTCAGGAGGATGAACCCTCCTACAAAGAGGCCTATCCGATCCACTGACAGCTCAAACCGTTCACTTAGGAAAATCAGGAAATAGGAAAGAAATGCAGCCCGCGCCAAAGTAGGAAAAAATGATAACGGCACCACCCACGCGGCTCCGTGCATTAGCCGGCCCACGTTCAACCGTTCAAAGACGTCCATAGACCACTCGCGTTTTATAGATCATGGAGACAATATCGTTTTGCCTATATTGCTGATGCAGAGAGTTCAAGGCGCGACTGGCCGAATCATATTCCGGTGTTCCGACCTGCATGGCATAGGAACAAGACATGGTTCTTTCGAGCAGTCCCGATCCGCTCAACTGCTGGCTATTGACGAACGTGCGCTCCTCATACGGGCCATCAAAAAACCGGTGGAGACGATCTTCCAGGCACTTATCTATTTGTAACGTTTCCTCATAACGTTCGAACTGGTTCAACAGCAGTTGCTCGTAATCACGGTGAAATCCGTCGCAGTCGTAACTGCGAATATTCCAGACAAGAAATACCGGGTTTTCTGTGGCCAGTACACGTCTGAACTCAGCCTGAGTCTTACCCGGATCAAACCAGTGGAAAGATTGACCACATACAACGGCCGATACGGAGCGGGAGGCAAATCCCGTTTGCTCGGCGGTGGCTTTTCGAAAACTAGCGTTGGGCACCTCAGTGCCCGATCGGGCCTTCGCGAGCATCTGTGCATCAGGTTCCACGCCAACAATCAGCATGCCGGTCGACGCCAGTTGCCGGGTTAGTATTCCGGTACCCGCACCGACGTCCAACACAGGCAATCCCGAAGACAAATCGAGCTGTTTGTGGATGAACTCAATTGCCCGCTGCGGATAGGACGGTCTAGAGTTGTCATAGATTGTGGATTTGTTGCGGTAGCCCTCAGCGAGTGAGCGGACCATATTAAGACTCCTCCGAAGATGGCTGGAGCTTGCTGCAGTCATCCAGCAAGCGAAAGAACAGGGCGATGAAATCCCTGGCGTGAGCGAAGGCCGGACGCGGCGCTTCCATCCGGTGCAGGTCATCGACAATGAACGAAAAGATCATCCGCACCGCGCCATCACTAACCAGATAACCGACGTTGTTGTAATTGCGATAGCCGACGCCGTGCTTGTCGCCAATGTGCCCCACATCATCCATCCAGCTCCTCACAGCAGTGGTGTCCTGCTGGGCACGCATCGCGTCAAGGCCGAACCGGCAAAGTTGCGGGCCGATGAAATTATTGCCCGGAGTCAGTCGCCCTTCCGCGCCATCGACCAAAAACGACAGAGCTGTTGCCAGATCCCACGCAGTTGTGGTGTTGACGGCGTCCAAGGAGTGATCGACAGTCAAAGCTGGGCTTGGTACCGACGACAGATGCCGGGTTTGACGCAGACCAAGATCCATTGAAAGTGCATTCAGACGTTGCAAACCAATCCGTTCAACCAGATAAAACGTAGCGACATTGTCACTCAGCCCCATCATCAACTTGAGTAATTCGGCGATAGTGAATGCTCGAGGACTGTCCAACAGCCAGAGGCCACCACAGGTCTGGTTCCCTGCCCTGGAGTTATCCACCACAAGGATTTCCTCTAGCGCTAGCTCTGCGCGCTCAACCAGCAGCAGCGTACTCACAAGGATGTACAGCTTGCGGGTGCTCGAAGCAGGAGCACGCATGTGTTCGTTGAACACATGGCAGGTACCCTGCCTCACATCACGAACACACCAACGGTAGGCACAAGAGGACTCTTGCCTGGCGAGCTCGATCATTCGCTGACCGATGGTGTGCAAGGGCCATCCGCCACTGCCCAACCAATCCTGCATCTGAAGTTTATTCCTCATGTGGCACAACCTCCTGCAACTGTTCCCCGACAAGCATGGCAACCGCGTTCGTCTGGGAGCGGATAAAAAAATGATCGCCTTCGAAGAGGGATAACTGGCACCCTCGGGAGGTATGACGCCGCCAACCGGGATAGTCTTCAAACAGACAAGTGACCTTGTCCTGATTGCCCAGTAACAGATGGATGGGTGATGCAACGGGCATGACGGCACTTTTGGAGAGGTCGATCGCCAACTCAAAATCAGCCCGGATCATTGGCAGCGCCGTCTGCATCAAGAGTGAGTTGTCCAGCAGTTCCGGTGGTGTGCCGCCCAGTCCGGCCAGTACCCGTAGCAATGTCGAATCGCTCAGATCCCGCTCGCTAACAGCCATGGCACGAGTAAAACGCTCCGGCGAAAGGCAACCACTGATAAACAGCCGCGAGGCTTGCAACCCATAGTTACACTGCAACACCGACTGCAACTCAAATGCGATGCGCGCTCCAAGGCTATGTCCAAACAATGCGAATGGCGGTACACACTGGCGCAGGTAATGTTCGAGCAGGTAATCAACGACTTCATTTCGGGTCACCAAAGTCTTTAAGTCCCGAGCTGTGCCCCGCCCCGGCATGTCGACCGGAATGACCTTGATATGGGGCAGTACACGGCGCCAGCGTGCGTAGAATCCGGCACTGCCACCGGCATAAGAAAAGCAAAGCAGTGTCGGTGGTTCACGGTTCATTGAATGCCCTCGCCAGGTCCAGCAGTTCATTGACGTTACGCACCATTAAATCGCCCCAACCTTTCACCTCAGTGCTGGTAAAACGCTGGGTGTGGAACCATAAATTGAATCGCAAGTCATTGCCGTTGATTTCAACCACCAGATGCAGCCCCGGCACTCGTCGCATGTCCTCGACGTTGGCCCCCGACAGAACCCCCTCGCCTACAGGGCCAAGTATTTCTACCCCTTCGATCCATACCTTGCCCAGACTCGCAGCGGTGTGACGATAGTTAAGGAAGTTAATACCAAGATCGGAAAAGTAGGTGTCATGGGCCATCCCCGAAAATGCCGATACTTCATCGATCAACATCGTCGGGTGCATCAACGGATAGGCGTGCATGGCCTCCAGTGTGCGTGCAACCATTGCGATCCCGGTCAACCATTCGTGCTGCACAACAATCGGCACCGGTAACGGAGACGTGAACGGGCCGATCACATCGTTGAACTCACTCAATCCGCGACCGCTGTTGATGGCACTGATAATCAGTTGACCACAGCCAATCACCTCGGCCATGGTCGTGGCGTAGGCATACAAAATGGTGTTGAACACACTGAATCCGTTCTGCGCGGCCATTTTGCTCAATGTCCGGTGCGCACCAGCAACGTCAAAACTGTATCGCGACGACGAACAGACCGTGGTGGAGTCAAACCCAGGATGTCCAGGAAGCACCGTAGGTCTTTCGAATGCGTTATACAGCCCTTTGAAAAAAACTTTATCTCTAAGCCAGTCGCCATTGAAATACTGCTTTTGGCGGCGGGCGTAGTCGAGATAGTCGATGGTATGCTCGATCCTGGTCAACGGCTGTTCCCTGGCCATCTGATCAAGGCATTCACCAAAACGGTCGAACATCAAGGTCAGTGACTTGCCATCGAATTCCAAGTGCTGGACACCCAATAGGGCAATGAACCAAGGGCCTGCGATGTCGATAAAGTGCATGGCCCACGTCACATTATCCTCGGGCTTTGGCAACCCCTGCGCCATTGAACGTACAAGAGTCGTGATCTGACGTGTCTGCTGCACTTCGGATTGCTCACCGAGTTTGGTGAACAAAGTCCCGAAGCCTTCGACTACCTGTGCCGCCGTCTTGACCACGGGCTGGCCCCGTGGAAAAAACGTGCGTAACAATCGATGCTCGTCGATTACCTGCAGCAGCGCCTTGCGACAATGCTCGGCATCGAAGGAACAGTGAATCCGATACGGAATAATGCGCAAACCGTAATCTTGCCCGATAAGCGAAATCCACCGCGCCTGTTGCATGGAAACAACCATGTCCAGCACGTTGTTTTCCTCGGCGTCTTTGTTCGGCTGATTCGCTGCACGCCAAGCCGGCTGACTGACATGAACAAGCAATTCAGCGTGCAACTCGCTCAGTGCCTCGATGGCGTGGAAACGTTTGAGGCTCCACTGCAACCCAAATTGGGAACCCAAGGCGTTCTTCAGCTGTGTTAACGCCAGCGAGTCGAACCCTAACGACTGGAAGCCACACGACTTGATGGCGTCATAATCTCCCTGGCTTGCCGCCTCCAGCCCGACAAGCGCATCAGTGGTCGATAGCAGCCAGTTCTCTAGCAGTTGGCCGATTTCGCGCTCATCTTTACATTTGAGCAGACGCGTCGACACACTGTCCGGGTCCTTGCTTTCGCGATGACGGGACTCGGCTGTCAAGCGTTCCAGAAATCTTTGGCTGACTCGGGATCTGTCCGCTAATAGCTGCGCGTCGATGTTCATGTAAGCCACGTGGCGGGACGGACCACCCAAGAGCCTGCGGATGAACAGGTATCCCTGCTCGCAACTGTGGCTATTCAGACCGCCGGACTTGAGTATCTGCAAGCGCTGAAGTGCATCACGCAGTTTTCCGGCATCACCCCACACGCCCCAGTTGACCGTCAGCACTTGGCCCGCTTCAGGAAACAAGATAGCGTGGGCCGCATCGAGGAAAGCGCTAGCTGCCCCGTAAGCCAACTGTCCGCCGTTGCCCAGAATCGAAGTGGCCGAAGAAAAATTTAAAACACACTCAATCACCGTGCCTTGCTCACGCAGCAAGTGATACAGGCTCAGGACACTACTGCATTTGGCATCGAAAGATTGCTGCAGATCCGCAATTCCTATCTCGCTACATAATTTATCGTTGAGATCGACGGCCAAATTGAAGATTGTCGCCCGATGCACGACGGTCTGCCGCAAACACTGCGCACAATCGTCCCGCCCTTGATCAGTCGACAAGTCGAAACCCAGATAGCGCACGGTTGGATTACGCGTCATCAACCTGCGTAATGCGTCATTAGGCTGAGGTGCGCGGCCGATTACGCAAATGGATCCGCACTGATCTGCACAAAGGCGTTCTATCAGTTGTTGGCCAATGCCGCCCCCACCCCCGAGAAGCAGGTAGTGCGAGTCACGATCCACTTCACCATCCAGCAAGTCGTCAACCATCACGCGCTCCAGGCGCGGAACTTTGACCTGCCCTTGTTCTATCGTCACGACGAGCTCTTCAGTGAATGGCAACAGCAGGATCGGCCTCACCTCTTCGGCGCAATGAGGCTGCGCGTTTCTGAGAAAGTTGAGGACGATCACCTGTCGGTCAGGCTCCTCAAGCAACAAAGAACGCAGCATGCCCACAACACTATTAGCCACCGGCCCCGGCATCCGGTCACCATCGCTGTGAACCTGTTCGGCAAACAACAAGCAGATCTTCGGGTAAGTGCTTGTGATGCTGCGTATCAGGTCCAACGTCTGAACACAGGCACTGACTGCTGTAGATACGTGAGTGTCCAGTAGATGCCTCAAATCGAGATAGACCCGGTCGACACCGTCACCGTACTCTCGCCACAATTCGTCGAACGATCGCGTAGGGATATCCTTTCCGGCACCTGCCCAGAGATTAAGAGCGATACAGTGAAACTGTTTGAAAGCACCTTCCAAATAGCGGATCTCGTCCTGTACAGGTGTTCCGCCGGCAGTGAAAAATAGCACCTTCATGTTCGCTGCCACTTGCATGTCCATCGACGCTGCCGTGAGCGATTGCCAGACTGTCTGATACACCGGTTCGGTCGGGACAGACTCCGGTGGCGAAGCTTCTACCCAGCAGCGAACCCGCTGAAAAGGATAAGTCGGCAATTTTGAAAGGATAGGCGCCCGTTCCTGCGGCTCCGGGAAACGGACATCGATGCCCACCTGCAACAACTCGCCCAAGACGGTTAAATATTGCCTGTGATCTTTTCCCCTACCCTTGACCAACGGCAACACGTTCAGTCGATCGCCCCAGTCCCCCAGAACCAAGCCCGAGAGTATTGCTTTCGGCCCGATTTCAATAAGGTGAGTGCTGCCGTGTTCGTAAGCCGATGCCACACTCGCACTGAAGCTCACGGTTTCACGCAATTGCCGACGCCAGTATTGCGAGGTTGCCACTTCGTCTCCCGCCAGTTCACCCGTCAACGTGGAAATGAAGGGGCCGACCGGAGAGTGCATTTCGACAGTGTCCAGATAGACCTCGAAGCTCTCCAGCAAAGGGTCGAGCAGACTGGAATGCCCGGGACGTGAAATCTTCAGTCGCGTCGCATTGACGCCAGCGTCTAGCGCATTGGCCAGGAGTTGCTCAATCGCCTCCCGTGGTCCGGAAACCACCGTATTGCTCTTACCGTTCAATGCGGCAATAGACAAGTCACCCACTTCAGAGTCCATCAGTCCCGATGCACACGCGTGATCGCCTTCCAGCACGACCATCGCTCCGATATCACCGAGCGAATCCAGCAGTCGACCACGCTGCACGAGTATTCTGAATCCTTGCTCCGGGCTGAACACCCCTGCGATGCATGCGGCGGCATATTCCCCAAGACTATGTCCGAATAGAGCGACGGGGGTTACCCCATGACTTAGAAGCAGACGCGCCATTGCCACTTGCAACGCAAACGTCAGTGGTTGCGACAGTGCAATATCCTGTTCAATCCGTACGTCGGACAATAGGTCGACGGCGCGCGCACCAAAGGCTTCCTGACAAACCGGATCAAACGCATCCAGCTCAGACTTGAATAACGCTTCCTGCGCATACAGCCCGAGTCCCATCTCCCTATGCTCCGCGCCCTGACCGCTGAACATCACCCCCACCGCCGGGTTACGTCCGTTCGACGAACGATTAACGAAGGACAGCGCAGTCAGGGCTTCAATCGCTTCCGTACGCCGGCTGGCAACGATGTAAGTGCGATACCCAAGCAGCGATCTGGAAAATTTCAAGTTGGAGACAAAGGCAGGGAAACAGCCATCTGTCTCAGTTTCAAGAAACTGTCTATAGGCAATGCACAGGTCTCGCAGAGCGTTTGGGTCTTTGGCCGAAACGGGGATCAGGGAGGCCTGCTCATGGCCGGTGGAAAAGCGAGTCATCGATACTGTCGGTGCAGTCTCGAGAATCAAGTGCGAATTGTTGCCACCCAGCCCGAAACTGCTAACACCAACGATGACGTGAGGCTGGTTGATTGCAACCGGTTCACGGTTGACCTCAAAAGGTGTTTCTTCAATGTGTAGCTGCGGGTTGTACTGCTGAAAGTTGAGGGTCGGAGGTATCACTTTGTGCTTGGCAATCAGGATAGCTTTGATCACTCCAGCCATGCCCGCGGCCCACCCCAGATGTCCGATGTTGCCTTTGACGCTCCCTAAATAGCAGGTGTGTGCACAATCACGACCGGCAAAGGCATTGGCCAGCGCCTTGATCTCGATCGGGTCACCGATGGGGGTGGCAGTGCCATGAGCTTCGACATAGCTGATATCCGCTGGATCGACACCTGCCAACTCAAGTGCCTCGCGGATGACACGGGCCTGACCCGCAACTGATGGCGCCGACATACCAGCCCGGTGCGCACCGTCATTGTTGGTCGCCACCGAGCGAATCACGGCATGTATCTGATCGCCGTCGGCAAGCGCATCACTGAGCCTCTTCAATCCGACCACCGCCGCACCGGAACCGAAAACCGTTCCACTGGCCAGTGCGTCAAACGGGCGGCAGTGACCGTCAGAGCTAAACGGCATCCCTGGTTCAAAAAAGTAGGGAATCGATTGCGGAACCGAGATGGCAGCCGCGCCCACTAGTGCGGCATCGCACTCGCCCAGTAATAGGGCTTGAATCGCCGCATGAATACCGAACATGGACGTCGCACAAGCAGCTTGAACATTGACCGCTGGGCCACAGCAATTGAGTTTGTAGGCAATCCTGCTGGCTAAAAACTCTTTGTCAGTCGCCATGAATTGCGCCAGTGACTCGGAGGATTGATACAAGCCACAAGCAGTATCGTGCGCTTGCAGGCCATGGACATTGTTGATGAAGTAGGAACTGGGCCCGGCACCACAGAAAACCCCGATAGAGCCACTTCGCTCATTCAGCGATGCGTCCTCCAACACCTCCCATGCGCATTCGAGCAAGACTCTATGTTGGGGATCAAGTAGTTGGGCTTCCTTGAGGCTGAAGCCGAAAAAACCGTAATCAAACTCTTCAATGCCCGACAGCTCGGCGCGGGCACGCACCCGCCCGTCCACGTCAGATATGACCTGAATGCTTTCGAGGCCGGCCATAAGGTTTTGCCAGTATTGCCCCACCGATCCTGCCCCCGGAAACCGGCAAGACATCCCGACGATGGCAATTCTGCTCTCATCCAGTACGGCGCAGTAGTCCTCTTGGTTGCTCATGTCAGCCTCCATTTTTTCCACGAACACTGCGAATGGCAGTCGATCTCAGTTTTCGCTTGGTTACAGAGACGACCGGGACCTTTGGCTCAGGCACCTGCTCCGAGCACTGGACGATCCCGCACAGCAATCTGGGTGTCGGGTACTCGAACAGATCGGTCTGCCGAAAGCTGTGGCCTAATACGTGGCGCAACTCGGCTAACAAGGACATCAGTGTGAAAGAGTTCGCTCCCGCCTCCATGAAGTTGTCATCGATACCGAGTCGTTCGATCCCAAAACACTCCGCAGCGAGTTCACACACCAGTGTTTGAAGCTGCCCCATCGGTGCTACATAACAAGACGACAACTGCGATCTAAGCCCGCTGATCGGTGGCAGCTTCGCAGTGTCGGCTTTGCCGTTAATGGTTAACGGAATGCTTGAAATTTGTTTATAAAAAGACGGAAGCATATATTCCGGCAATGTTGCAGCAAGATGTGCATGCAAACTCAAACTCAGACCTTTATCGAACTCAGACGCCGCAAAATAAAGCACCAGCGAGGTCATCAAATTCGTTTGCAACGCCACGACAACGCAATCATCCACCAGCCCGGAATTCGTAACTGCAGCCTCTATTTCTTTCAACTCGACTCGATACCCACGAACCTTGCACTGGCGGTCAAACCGTCCCTTGTATTCGTATTGAGCCTGCCTGTTGAGAACGCACATATCGCCCGTGCTGTACATCCGCTCCAGAGTCAGAGGATGGGTGATGAACTTCTCCGCTGTTTGCTCCGGCATACGGAAATATCCCAACGCCAATGAACGACCCGAAATGTACAGTTGACCGCAGTCTCCCCGTGCCACAGGTTGTAACTGTTCATCAAGCAGCCAGGCATCACTGCCTGGTGTGACTTGACCGATCGGTGGCAGATCAGGCCATCCATCCGGTTCATCTTCGAGGTGGCAGGTCATCACCACATGTGTTTCTGATGGGCCGTAATGATTGATTAGTCGACAATGAGGATGAGACTTGAACCACTGCCTGACGGCTGGCGTGACTTTCAGTTGCTCTCCTGCCACGATCACCTGTTCCAAATCGACCAGTATCCCCCCTTCTTGAAGACCGAATTTCACCAGTGGGATCAGCATCGAGGTAGGCAGGAACAGACGTGTTACCTTTCCCGCAGATAAATAATCGAACAAGGCACGCAAATCTTTCTTATGTGCATCCGTGGCAACCAGTAAGCGGTCGCCGTAGCACAATGTTGCGTAGATCTCTTGAAATGAAACGTCAAACCCCTGTGCCGCGTACAACAATGTGGTGCCTTTCGACTCTTTTGCTTTAGCCATCCAGTCGATCAAAGTGCTGAGTGCTCGATAAGGCACCAGAACCGGTTTTGGTACGCCGGTGGTTCCAGACGTGAACACGACATACGCCGGTGTGTCATCCTCAGCTGTGAACATGAGCTCAGCGTCGTCAGTCACACTCCCTACCGCGTCTCCGGTATGTAAAAGACGCGTGCACTCCTGCAACATGCCTGTCAATTCAATCGTTTGTTGATGACTGACAAGGCATAAAGACAAATCTAGAGACGTAATCATCTGCCTCAATCGACTAATTGGGTAGTTACCATCCAGCGGAACAACCGTTCGACCCAATAAATGTATAGCAAGCACTGAAACAATGTACTCGACACTTTTACTCACCACCACACCGATCATCCCTGGCGAACTTTCCCTTGCAAGAATAAAAGCCAATCGACGCGCGCGACAATACAACTCATTATATGAAATTTCCGACAATGCATCAGCAATGGCCGGAAGCTGAGGACTTTCATGGACCTGATTCAAATACCTATTAATGAACAACATAACTCAACACTCCCGACGAGTACCAATTCGTACTACGAAGCTTCCAATCGGCTCTCGATTCTCAAACATAATTTGATGAGCTTCAGGTAAATCTTCAAGGGAAAAAGATCGGGTCAGGCATGGCTGCACATGACCTTCATCAATCAACTTATTAAATTCACGACATTGGTCAAGATTGGCAAAATGCGAACCTTGCAATCTTTTTTGACGCATCCAGAGATATCGGATATCGAACGTCCCTTTATATCCAGTGGTGCCAGCACAAGTGACTACCATTCCACCAGGAGCACAGACGAAAGATGAAGTCGGAAGGGTATCTTCACCCGGATGCTCAATTACAATTCGGGGGCATTTTCGCTCCCCAACCAGACGCCAGATCTCCTGCTGGAACCTCTTGGCCTCACCTAACCAGCAGGCGTACTTGGTTGGGTCTTGAATATCCTCAAGTCCCCCCCAATGCCCATAATCGTGTCGATTGATCGTGCCTTTTGCGCCGATCTCGCGACAATACGCGGCTTTTTCTTCGCTACTAACCACTGCTATAGGTATCGCCCCCGCAGCGTTGACCAACTGGATTGCCATGGATCCCATTCCACCACTGCCGCCCCATATCAGTACCACGTCTCCATGTTTCACCGTATGTGGTGCAAAGCCGTGCAGCATTCTGTAAGCCGTTGCCCCGCAAAGCATGTAGGACGCCGCTTGTTCCCAACTCAATCGCGCGGGCTTAGGCAAAATTGCCTGGCGCTTGACCCGGGTGTATTCAGCGAAAGCACCAAAGTTGATTTCGTAACCCCAGATCTTTGCCGACTTGTCCATGATTTCGTCGGCCACCGAATCGCGATCCCACCAACCGCAGTGCAGTACGACTTCATCGCCAATAGCGATATCGTCCACGTCTTCCCCAACGGCAACAACTATTCCGGATGCATCAGAACCGGCTATATGAAACTCAAAATCTTCACCGCGGACTCTTTGAAGTTCAATGACATCGATTGGGAATCCGCGTGCAGCCCAGACGCCATTATGATTTATACCAGCAGCCATGACCTTGACTAAGCATTCATCGGATTGAATGACTGGTACAGGGACGGTCTCAAGAGCAAATGCGGTTGACGGTGGACCGTACCTTTCAGACCTAATGGTTTGCGCCAACATTTTCTCAGGAATACTGACTTTTTTAGAACCAAGCATTACGCCTACTTCATCCATATCTTGACCTCCTTGAGCTTGAAACCCTGAACACCTAATTAGAATTCTCTTCCCTCCCCCAGCAACCGCAAGAAACTAACGACAAGAATCCGTAAAAACAAAAACTGATTACTCGACACACCACTGTCGACCAACCGACGACTAAAACTTAATACAATCTTAACGCTCGCGCAAAGAGCAAACCTAAATTTCAGACACTACTTACAACTAGCGAGCTACCGATCCTATTTCAGCAACAGAAACTTCCCAAAATAATGTCACTATCCTCCTACAACCTTTTAAACGTATAAAACACACCACATTAGTGTGTTGAAGAAACGTGAAACAGCTTGGATGTTTCTATGAAAAATCAACCCCTTACGGAAGCCCAGCATTCCAAGGGTAATTTTCGAAAGAAAATGCCCTCGGTTTAAAATTTCGCAAAAAAAAACCGGAGCCCTGTCACGGGTCTCCGGGTTTCTTTTTTTTTGCAGTGAACCTCAGTGACTACTCATCCCCGCCATATGCATCAACATCCGCAATGCCCCGGCTACTACACCCGAATGCAACCACACTGCCCAGCTTGATTAACACCAGCCACTCTAGGCGTTCGTACCAACCGTCTGCGTCAGCGGCCAACACCGCCAAGCCGCCTTTGAGGTCTGTGCATTCATCATGGACTACCTGAAAACCAACGCGGCCTTCTGGAAACGAAAAGACACAGGCTCGGGATCACGCTGGGTAAATGCCCGTGACAGTCCGCAATAACCGACTGTTCAAAGCACCGCCGCATGGCTACAGTCACTGGCTCAAAGCACCTGCGCAAGGAACATCCGCTTGAGCCTCACGCCTTCCCCTGACAGTGACTCCGCACAAGCAAAACCCGCCCCGGTGAGCCTGCGCGAAGCCTTTGGTTTCTGGCTCAAACTCGGTTTCATCAGTTTCGGCGGCCCGGCCGGGCAGATTTCCATCATGCATCAGGAACTGGTCGAACGCCGGCGCTGGATTTCCGAGCGGCGCTTTCTGCATGCCCTCAACTACTGCATGTTGCTGCCTGGGCCTGAAGCCCAGCAACTGGCGACCTACATCGGCTGGCTGATGCATCGCACCTGGGGTGGCGTGATCGCCGGGACACTGTTTGTGCTGCCGTCGCTGTTCATCCTGATCGCGCTGTCCTGGGTATACATCGCCTTTGGCGATGTGCCGGTGGTGGCCGGGCTGTTTTACGGGATCAAGCCGGCGGTGACCGCGATCGTGGTGCATGCAGCCCATCGCATTGGCTCCCGGGCCTTGAAAAACGGCTGGATGTGGGGCATCGCTGCGGCGTCATTCGTGGCCATCTTCCTGCTCAACGTACCGTTTCCCTTGATCGTGTTGGGAGCAGCGATCCTCGGTTATTTCGGCGGGCGTCTGGCGCCGGAAAAATTCAGCGGCAGCGGCCACGGCGCCGCGCAAAAATCCTTCGGCCCGGCGTTGATTGATGACGATACGCCAACCCCCGGGCATGCCCGCTTCAGTCGCGGCAAACTGCTGCGCCTGGTCCTCGTCGGTGCGGTCTTGTGGAGCTTGCCGATGGCGATCCTCACCGTGCTGTTCGGCTGGCACGGCACACTGACGCAGATGAGCTGGTTCTTCACCAAGGCTGCGCTGCTGACCTTTGGCGGCGCCTATGCCGTGCTGCCCTATGTGTATCAGGGTGCGGTCGGCCACTTTGGCTGGCTGACGCCGACGCAGATGATCGATGGCCTGGCACTGGGCGAGACCACCCCCGGGCCATTGATCATGGTGGTGGCCTTCGTCGGTTTCATCGGCGCTTACGTGCATCAGGTCTTCGGGCCGGAGCAGGCCTTTGTCGCCGGAGCCGTTGCCGCCACGCTGGTGACCTGGTTCACCTTCCTGCCTTCGTTCCTGTTCATCCTGGCAGGCGGGCCGCTGGTGGAGTCGACGCACAACGAACTGAAGTTCACCGCGCCACTGACAGCGATCACCGCCGCCGTGGTCGGCGTGATTCTCAACCTGGCGTGTTTCTTCGGTTACCACGTGATTTGGCCGAACGGCTTTGGCGGTCACCTGGACTGGCCTTCGGCGTTGATCGCACTGGCTGCGGCGATTGCGTTGTTTCGCTTCAAGCGCGGGGTGATTGAAGTGCTGATTGGCTGCGGGTTGATCGGCCTCGGGGTTCACCTTCTGGCTTGAATGGCGATCAATGAGCCGGGCCTGCCAGGGCCTGGTCCCGGCTCACCCGGGCATTGCAGAAATCGTCGTATTAGAGATTTACACGCCCGGGAATGCCCCCTACTATCGGTGTTCCGCGGAGGTTCACCAAACCCGCCTCCGACGTTTTCCGCCCTGGAAACACGCGCCATGAACACCTTGCCGTCAGAACAGCACCTGCTGAAAGTCTCGACGCCGGCCACCTCGCTACTGGCCACGGGCGGCACTGCCTCATGAAACGCATCGTCAACCTGCCCATGGCCCTGCGCCGTTCGAAACTGCGCCACTCCGCACGCCCGCCGGATAGCGCCCTGCTCGCCTGATCGCCGAGCTCCCTCCTATCAGTCCCTGTTCAGTCTTACGCAGATCCCTGTGGGAGCGGGCTTGCTCGCGAAGGCGGTGTGTCATCCGACATCAATGGTGACTGACACACCGCTTCGCGAACAAGCCCGCTCCCACCAGGGCTGCGCTCACCTGACTGGCATTGAGCTTCTTCGAATTCTGCCTGGACACTGACATGACTCAACGCTGCAATTCCTACTACACCGCCACCCTCAATCAGGACACCGACTACCCGACCCTGCAAGGCCAGCACCGGGTCGACGTGGTGATCATCGGCGGCGGCTTCACCGGCGTCGCCACGGCGCTCGAGCTGGCGGAAAAAGGCCTGAAAGTCGCCATCGTCGAAAGCCACAAGATCGGCTGGGGCGCCACCGGGCGCAACGGCGGCCAGGTCACCGGCAGCCTGTCGGGCGACGAGGCCATGCGCAAACAGATGCGCCGCACCCTGGGCGAAGAGGTCGACGATTTCATCTGGCATCTGCGCTGGCGCGGGCATCAGATCATCCAGCAGCGGGTGGACAAATACGCCATCGCCTGCGACCTCAAGCACGGTCACCTGCATGCGGCCTACAAACCCGCGCACATGGACGGCTTGCGCAAGGACTACGACGAGGCAGTGCGCCGTGGCATGGGCGAGCAGGTCAGCCTGCTCGACCGCAGTCAGGTGCGCGACCTGCTGGAGAGTGACCTCTACCACGGCGCCATCAAGAACACCCGCAACATGCACCTGCACCCGCTCAACCTGTGCATCGGCGAGGCCCGCGCCGCAGAAAGTCTCGGCGCGCTGATCTTCGAAAACAGCGAGGTGCTGGAAATCATCCACGGACCGACGCCAGGCGTACGCACAGCCCAGGGTCGCATCGACGCCAATCAGGTGCTGCTGGCCGGCGACGTCTATCACAAGCTCGAACCGGGCAAGCTCAAGGGCAAGATTTTCCCGGCCATGGGCGGCATCGTCACCACCGCACCGCTGGGCGACCTCGCCAGGCAGATCAACCGCGAAGACCTGGCGGTCTACGACTGCCGCTTCGTGCTCGACTACTACCGCCTCACCGCCGACGGTCGCCTGTTGTTTGGGGGCGGCGCCAACTACAGCGGCAAGGACTCACGGGACATCGCCGCCGAACTGCGCCCGTGCATCGAACAGACCTTCCCGGCGCTCAAAGGCGTGGCGATCGATTTCCAGTGGAGCTGCGCCATGGGCATCGTGATCAACCGCATCCCGCAACTGGGCAAGCTCTCGGACAACGTCTGGTATTGCCAGGGCTACTCCGGACACGGCATCGCCACCACCCACATCATGGGCGAAATCATGGGCCGGGCCATCACCGGGCAGCTCGAACAGTTCGACACCTTTGCCGCCTGCCAGCACATCCGCGTGCCCATGGGCGACCTGCTCGGCAACCCGATGCTCGCCGCTGGCATGTGGTACTACCAGATGCTCGAACGATTGCGCTGAGGCGCTGGCGCGGCACATTACGTAAGCCGGGGCTCGGGGTGAGGCGTCCATCTGCACCACCCCGACCCCCGGCACCCGGTCATCCTCGACGTTGCCCGTGGCCACAAACCCGGCAGCAAAGCAACGCAGCCAAGTATCATTTCTTTCGATCATTCAAATCATGAAGGCGAATTTTTTATTTTTTCGTGACCTGTTCAAGATAGCGCCGTCTCTACATGCTTTGGATGGAAACTTCATGAATCTCAATTTTGCTTTCGCGTGCATGATCGTGGTCTCGTTTGCCATTGCATTGGGCCATGCCTGATCTGCCGCGCCAGGAACAACCCTCGTGACTGGCCGCCAGAAGCCTGACAGTTCCAGCCGACATGATTTCGATCAAGGGAACTGAAAGCGTTCCCCGGTATTTTTATCTCTCCAACAACGCGGGCAATTGGATGCCAGCCAGGAGAGGCCACGATGAAAACCCTGAAAATAGCTGCCAGCGAAGGCACCGTTGAAACGTTCCAGAACACCCGCGAGGTCGTCCCGCTCAGCCATACCGACTACACCGACGTCGCAGTGGCGGTGGTGTCGGTCAATGATGTCCTGGCTGGCGCTTTGGATGTCATCCAGCGTACCGGTTTCGATATTCCGATTTTTCTGGTGGCTTCCCCGGGCACCAGCACCCACCCCCGGGAAGTCTACAAGCACCTGACCGACGTGCTGTTGCAGGTGAAAGGCATTTTCGATCTGTCGCGCAGCAACGTCGAATACCATGGCAACCAACTGGAAACAGCAGCCAAGGCCTATGAAGATAGCCTGCTGCCGCCCTTCTTCGACTCGCTCAAGCATTACACCGAATCGGCCAACGCCACCTTCGCCTGCCCCGGCCACCAGGGCGGCCAGTTCTTTCGCAAACACCCCGCAGGCCGCCAGTTCTTCGACTTTTTCGGCGAAACCCTGTTTCGCGCCGACATGTGCAATGCCGACGTCAAACTCGGCGACCTGCTGATCCACGAAGGTCCGGCACTGCTCGCGCAAAAACACGCGGCGCAGGTGTTCAACGCCGACAAGACTTACTTCGTGCTTAACGGCACCTCGGCCTCGAACAAGGTGGTGACCAATGCCCTGCTCACCCCTGGCGACCTGGTGCTGTTCGACCGCAACAACCACAAGTCCAACCACCAGGGCGCACTGATCCAGGCCGGAGCGACGCCGGTATATCTGGAAACCGCGCGCAATCCCTACGGTTTCATCGGTGGCATCGACGCCCACTGTTTCGAAGAAGACTATCTGCGTGAGCTGATCGCCGAGGTCGCACCGGACAAGGCACAGCTGCCACGACCATTTCGCCTGGCGATCATTCAGTTGGGCACCTATGACGGCACGGTCTACAACGCCCGGCAAGTCGTGGATCGCATCGGCAAGCTGTGTGACTACATCCTGTTCGACTCGGCCTGGGTGGGCTATGAGCAGTTCATTCCGATGATGAAGGACTGCTCGCCACTGCTGCTCGAACTTGATGAGAACGACCCCGGCATCTTCGTCACCCAATCGGTGCACAAGCAGCAGGCCGGTTTCTCCCAGGCCTCGCAGGTGCACAAGAAAGACCGGCACATCAAGGGCCAGGCCCGTTACTGCAACCATCACCGCTTGAACAACGCCTTCATGGCCCAGGCTTCCACCAGCCCGTTTTACCCGCTGTTCGCCTCCCTGGACGTGAATGCGCGCATTCATGCCGGTCGCAGCGGCCTGCGCCTGTGGGAAGACTGCGTGAAGTTCGGCATTGAGGCGCGCAAGCTGATTCTGGAAGCCTGCACCCTGGTGCGTCCGTTCGTGCCCGACAGGATCGATGGACGCGAGTGGGAAGATTATCCGACTGAAGAGATTGCCCGTGACCTGCGCTTCTTCGAATTCCATCCGAAGGATCGCTGGCACGCGTTCGGCGGCTACGCCGAGAAGCAATACTTCATCGACCCCTGCAAGTTGCTGTTCACCACCCCCGGCATCGATCCGGTCGATGGCAGCTACACCGACTTCGGCATCCATGCCGGCATTCTCGCCAACTTCCTGCGCGAGAACGGCATCGTTCCGGAAAAGTGCGACCTCAATTCGATCCTGTTCCTGCTCACGCCGGCCGAAG
This sequence comes from Pseudomonas sp. GW821-FHT09H03, assembly GCF_059415945.1. Lineage (NCBI taxonomy): Bacteria > Pseudomonadati > Pseudomonadota > Gammaproteobacteria > Pseudomonadales > Pseudomonadaceae > Pseudomonas > Pseudomonas sp. GW821-FHT09H03. The sequence continues at coordinate 56,090 of NZ_JBWKOF010000022.1, forward strand.
ACTGGGCGAAGATGACCCACCTCGCCGCGCAGATCGCCCGCTTTGAACGCTTCGTCAATGAAGACGCACCGATGAGCCGGGTGTTGCCGACGATCTATGCGCAGCATCAGGAGCGTTACCGCAACTACAGCATCCGCCAGCTCTGTCAGGAGATGCACGACCTGTACCGCCAGCACAACGTGCAGCAGTTGCAGAAGGCGATGTTCCGCAAGGAACACTTCCCGAAAATAGCCATGAACCCGCAGCAAGCGCAGATCGAATACATCCGTGGCAACGTCGAGCTGGTGGCGCTGGCGGACGCCGAGGGGCGAATCGCCGCCGAAGGTGCCCTGCCCTATCCGCCTGGCGTGCTGTGCGTAGTGCCGGGGGAAGTCTGGGGCGGCGCGGTGCTCAAGTACTTCCTGGCGCTGGAAGAAGGCATCAATGCGTTGCCGGGGTTCACGCCGGAGCTGCAAGGTGTGTATCTGAAGGAAGTTGAGGGTCGCACACGGGCCTTTGGGTACGTCATCAAGGCCTGAACCACCCCCGGAGCTGGCTTGCCAGCGATGGCGGTCTTCAATGGTGCATCGCCAATGCAGACGCCATCGCCAGCGAGCCGGCTCCTACGGGTGGTGCAAGATCGCAACCTTCGGCAGCGCCTACACAGGCACATCCTGCCCGCAGGCGCCGGTTTGTGGCAGCAGGCTGATTTCGACTCGTCGGTTGGCCGCTCGCCCGGCTTCGGTGTCGTTGCTGGTGACCGGCTGGCTGGACGCAAAGCCCTGGACAGCAAAACAACTGTCAGGGATGTCGCCCATGCGTTGCATCCAGTCACGCACCGCAGAGGCACGGGCATGGGACAGCTGGAAATTCTGCTGCGCACTGCCGCGGCCATCCGTATGCCCGCCAATGACGATCAGCCAGCCAGGCTGAGCCTTGATATCCACCAGAGCGCTGACCAGAATCTTGGTCGAACCCGGCTTGAGCTCGGCGCTCCCGGCGTCGAACAGCGACAGGCTGTCCAGGCGCACCGGTGCGACAACAGTGGGTGCCGGCTCCAGTAACTGCGCCAGGCGCTGCTCGCCGACACCGGACGAGCCCAGCCACCAGGCGCCACTGACCAGGCCAGTCACAACGGCGGCCGCAGCCAGCCACCGCGCCACAGGACGCCTGACCCCAGGCATTTCAGGCATGGGCATGGGATTAGGCGGCAATATCACCACAGGCATCATCACAGCCGTCGCCGGCTCCCTTGCCGGCGGCGAGAGTGTGCCGACCACAACGCTGGTGTGTTGCATGCGCCGGATCAGGCTCTCGATCTGCTGGCGCAAGGCATGCAAGGCAACCACCGGCGGTTGGGCGTGTTGCTCCAGACGCTGCTGCAAGCGCGCAAGCCCGCTGTCGAGTTGCAGCAGCTCGGGGAAGTGTGGCGCGCCTGTCCCCAAGGTGCGCAGCAACGCCTGCCACTGCACGCACAACCAGGCCAGGATATCCAGGCGCACCGACGCCATGGGGGGCCAACAGGCCGCCCATTGGCCGCACAGGGTTTCAATCAGCGTCACTCCCTGGCACATGCCTTCCACACCATGCCGCTGGCTGCGTGCCAGGGCAAACGCGGCGGCCGTCTGCAGGTCCGCGCCGTTGTGGTCGAACAGCGTCAGGCACCACTGTTCCACCCTGGCCCAATCCACGTCGGGACAGGCCGGATGACTCAGCTTCGCCAGCTCCTCGCGCAACGCAATAAACTCACCATGACCGCGCGGATCACCGCCCAGCCGAATACGCATTTCATATAGCACCGTCAGCCTCCATTGCTTTATTGGGTCAGGATTGCGACAGCCATTGCTGTCGTTTCAGATGTCGCACCAGGACTTTGCCCTCCGGTGCCAGGGTGGTGCCGAAGGTGACCTGCCGGCCGTTTTTGAGCCGTACATCGAGGCTGTACTCCAGATGGCCTGGCAAAGCCTGATCGAGCGTTTCGATGTGCACGCTCGCCAGGCGCGGCTCGTACTTGACCAGGGTGTCCGCCATGTCCCTCAGCAGCCCGTGCGCCGAGCCCGGCAGGCCCTGCAGGATCCGGCCCATGTCGGGAAGACCGTAATCGGGCAGATGCGCGAGTGTCCCGGCGCGGCTGTTGAGGATACGTTGCAGGTTGTCCAGCACCGACAGCGTGTGCTGGTCCTCTTCGTTGACTTGATGAAGCTCCAGGTCTCCGTCGAAGTTCTGCAGCAGCGTTTCGTAAAGCGAAGGATTGAGATCGGCCATGGTCATTTCCGGGCCAGTTCGCGCAAGGTCAACTGGTTGTCCCCCAGCTCGATGACCCGCGCCCGGTCCGGATCAAGGTCGTCGCGATTCAAGGTCAGGCGCCAGGTATTGGCCTGCACGTCGGGGTTGCGAAACAACCCGACCACCGTGACGAAACGCGCGTCCTTGTCCAGCGGCACATTCAATTGCGCACCTTCGCCCGGCTTGATCACCAGTGCCCGGGTATCGAGCAACGCGCCAGCGAGCACCTGTTCGTCGCCACTGAGCAGGCTGTCGTAGGTCGCCCTTTGCAGCGCCTTGCTATCGCTCAGTTGATAGACCCGTACCAGGGTCGGAACCGACATCGCATTCATCTCCGCGGCATCGGTGTTGATGGCCGTGCGGGCACTGAAATCCAGGTGCAGGTCTTTCACCTGCTTGTAGAAAATCGAACGGGTGGCGGAGGCCGTGCCTTCGCTGACCGTCTGGGTGACGCCGCAGCCGCCGAGCAGTACCGCCAGCGCTACCAGGATCAATGGATTACCAACGGTACGCGACATGTTGTGCTTCCCTGTTCCGAGTGTTCTTCGACAGGCCCTGATAGCGGCCCAGATTGATGGTGATACTGTCGTCTTGCGCGTCCTGCCAGGTGGCGCACCCCGAACCCAGCATGCCGGTCATGCCCAGGCGGATCGGCGCCCGCCCCAGCAACGGTTGCGGCAGGCTGCGCACCGGCAACGAGAGCTGCAGCCTGGCGGTGCAACGCCAGCCGAGATAGACCCGCAGCAACACCAGCAGGTCGTTGTACAGCGGGCCATCGGGCAACCAGCCCCGCGCTTCGTCCTGGTCCCGGGTGAACAGCGCCAGGTGCAGCTGGCTGTTGGCGTCGAATCCGTTGCTCCCCAGCGGCGTGCCCTGGGACAGGCTGACCGGACGACTCGCCGACAGGCTCGCCGGATGCGCCAGGGGGATTTTCTGCGGCCAGTGCGGCGTGATCCTGGCACGGGTTTCAGGAGCCAGCAGCGCTACCAGCGCGGTGATGCCTTCGGCATTGCGAGTGGGCATGCGCATCACACTGAGCAGTGCAAGAAAGCGCGAAACCGGCGTGGCAATGCGCTTGGCGGTGCCGGGGATCCCCAGCCCGACCAGCCCCAGCAGGCATTGCGAAGTCGCATCAGTGCCTCCGGCTTCGAAGGACGCCGGGTAGGAATACTTGCGCCAGATCCGGTAGAACTGGGTGAAGATCCGGTGGTTGAAAATATCCAGGAACGCCTCTAGCGCCTCATGCCCGTCGCGGCGTTGGGCAATGTCGTCGATAAAGGCCGTCGGCAAAGGTGAATCCACGCCGTACAAGCCCAACAGCCGCGTGCGTACCGTCGCCGGGCGCAGCGGTTGTCGGTCATCGATTTCGATGGCTTTGAGCTCACCGGCAGGAAAGCCCATGCCGGGGTCCGGGCGAAAGCGTACCGGGTCGTCCGCCGGGTGGCTGGTGCTGCCCAGCGGCGGATTTCCCGGCAGGGCTTGCTCCAGCAGCTGGCAGAAACGGTACAGGCTGGCTTCGGCCACCCGCCCTTGCAGCGCTTCGAGCAATCCCGCGGCTTTCAGCCGGGAATACGCTGACTGTGGTTCTCGTTCCATCGCAGGCACTTTCCAGTAGGTTGAAGGATCAGCGTGAGCTGGTTGAACAGGTGAATGTCGGCGTACAGGGCGAAGAAACGATGGAGCATCTCGCCAAACAGACTGATGTCGCCCTCGCCGCAAAAACCGTTGGCATCGAGGGTCACTTCGATGTCCACGCCGCGCAGCAGAAAGCCCTTTTCGAAACGCTGCACCAAGTGGTGTTTGACGTCGACGATGGCCGCCAGACGACGGCGGTTCAGCTCGCTGCCGGTCCAGTCGTACAGCGCCAGGGTGCCGCGCAGCACCTCGGCGTTATCAAGCATCGGCAGGAAGTTCGAACCCAGGTGGCTGAGCACGCGCCAGTGGAACCGGTCGTTGTTCGGCGGATAGCACGGCAAGGTCGGCGCGCTCAGGTTGTGCACGCGCAAGCCGGTCAAGGCGGTGTTGACCAAGGTGTCGAGGACGGTGCTTTGCAACGCCTTGCGTGGCAGCTGGCCGTGGGTGCCGGTCAGTTGCAGGGACAGGCTTTGGCTGCCCGGCACGCGATCCTCTTCGAAGCCGTCGCCGCCGAGGATCAGCCAGGTATCGTGCAGGCCGTTGGCGCCACGCTTGAGGCGGGTATGGAAGTAACGCTCGGGCGCCTCGTCGCGCAGCATGCCGCCCTTGTGACGAAAACTGCTGAAGGGGACGTAGTCCAGGCGCTCGGCGTTTTTCGAAGCGGTGACCCGGTCCACCGAGTAGATTTCCGTGTGACCGTCCTGCAGGCGCATGGGGCGCAACAGGTAGTCGGTTTGCAACGGATCCAGCAGCATCGGGTCGGCTTCCAGGGTGAACAGATTGATCACCGGTACCGCATGCAGGCGAAGGTGTTCTGCACTCAGGTTGAATGCCTGCGGCCACGACTCGCGCAGGACCACCTCCAGTTCGAACCAGGGCATGTTCGCGGTGATGTTCACCTGCTCCAGGCCATGGAGGGTGACGAACATGAACTTCTCGCGGAAGGTGAAATATTCCAGCAGCAACTGATAACCGCTGAACGCGCTGTCGCCCTTGGGCCACAGGCGGTCCTCGTCGGCAAAGCCCTTGGGTGCGAAATGACCTGCCAGGGCAACCCGTTGCGCCTCGCCCGGCCGGCGCACATAGAACGCCTCGGCATTCAGGGTCAGGGCCTGATGCAGCGCGCTGGCCAGGGGCGCATCGGCGTTCAGGTACATCGGCAGGCGACTGAGGTCGATCTGGCTCCAGTCGATCTCCGTTGCGCAGGCAAACCGCAGGCACAACACCGAGCGGCCGTCGGGCTCATGGGCCAGGCGCAAGGATTGCAGTTCGATGGGTTGCAGCCGCAGGTCCTGGGTGGTGGTGTAGCGACATTGGGTTCGCTGGGGGCCGATGGGTTGCGAGAGCACTTCCTGGCCGGCGGCGATCAGTTCGCTGCGCTTGATCGTTGTCAGTTGCGCCTTGAACTCGACGATCGACAGCGAGGGAATGGTGCGCAGGTAATGGGGCCACAACAGGCTGACCAAGCCTTCGGTCAACTCCGGCAGGTCGTCATCGAGCTTTTCCCGCAGGCGCCCCATCAGAAAGGCGAAACCTTCGAACAGGCGCTCCACGTAGGGATCGCGGGCGCCCGGTTTGTCCAGGTTCAATTGCGCCGCGCGGTCGGGGAACGCTTGCGCGAACTCCTGGCCGGCTTCGCGCAGGTAACGCATCTCGGCGTCGTAATAACGCAGGGTCAGATTGTCCATGCTGAAAAATCCTGATAAATGAGGTTCAACCGCAGAGCACGGCGGCGCGTACCGGATCGATGGCAACCAGCGCCGCCAGCAACGCCTCCATGCGCCTGGCCAGGGCGGGCTTGTCGGCGTCGTTGCGCTGCGCCTTCAGACGCGTGAGCTTGAGCAGGCGGGCCTTGACCTCGAAATTCAATTCCGGCTCCCAGTCCGCCAGGGCCTGGCGCTCGGCCGTGGCATCCAGCTCACCGAGCAGATGCAGGGCCAGGTCGTTCTTGCCACATTGCTCGGCCACCCGCGCCATCAGCAGGCGCAGCAGCCAGCGCTGGCGACCGCTGTGGATGCCGGGGCGAGCGGCCAGCCAGGCCAGCGCCTGCTCCACGCCGTCACTGTCCGCCTGGGCCAGTGCCTCGCTTTCCAGCGACAGGATCTCGACATCGGCACTGGCCGCTGCCGGGGCCGCTGCGGGCAGGAGTTGGCGCGACTGCTGGGCACAGACGTGCTGAGCGATCCACTCACGGGTGGTCTCGTCGGCAAACGGTGTGCCGTCGTTCCACGCCAGCACCTCCACGCCCGGCAGGCGCTCGAGAAGCATGCCCAGGTCGCGCTTGACGATGTCCGCCCAGCCATCCTGGGGCGGCGGTTGTTTGTTCAGGGCCTGGACCAGATACCACTGCAGGTCCAGCCAGAAATGGTTGACCCCCTCGGCGAACGTGAGCTCGACCTGATCGAGCAATTCGCCCCAGTTCTGTTGCAGATACAGGCGTTTGAGTTGCGCCCTGGATTCGCCCCGGGGCGGTGCCAGGCGCGTGGTGCCGCTGGCGTCCTGCAGGGGCGGCTCGTGCAAGGTGTCCCAGCGCAGGCTTTTCATCAGGCGGTGCGCCGCCAGCCAGCCTTGTGGCTGGTCCCGCAGGTAACCGGCCAGGGACCGGCCGCTGTCCAGCAGGTCGCGCCCGGACTTGATGGCCAGGCTAGCCGATGCGCTGGTCTGGCTGACGGACGGGTGACTGGCACTGTGCTGCGGCACCACGGCATCGACCCCGCCGGACTGCGCCAGGCGCGCCGACAATGCCCCGTGCAGCCCATCGAGTTGCGGCCGCTGGTCCTCGGGCCAGGCTTGCAGCCCGTGCTCCAGCCAGGCAAGCGCCGCCACCGTGCGCTCCGCCTCGGCCTTGACCACTTCCGGGAACAGCAACAGGCTGTCCAGCATCTTGGCGCTGGTCAACCACTCCAGGGCCATCCTGCGACTGTTGGCCCGTTGCGGAAGCACCTCGCCGGCGTAACGCTCGACCAGCGCCGCCAACAGACCCAGGCCATCGGCCAGGCCCTGCTCACCGTCCTTCTGCAGGCGTGCCCACAGGTAATAAGTGGCGATGCGCAAATCCTTGCTGCGCTGGCCGAGCAATTGCTCCGCCAATTGAATGACCTCGTCGACATTCGCGCCGGAGAGCTTGTTGACCTCTTCACGCATGTGCTGGAAATCATCGTCGTAACTCGGATCTTCACCCACCGCTGACTGCGCGCTGATGGGTTGCAACCAGCCTTGCCAGCGGTCGGCTTCGGTACGGGCAAGCACCAGCGGGTCACGTTCGCCCAGGCAGCGATTGATCAGTGTGAGCAGGCTCATGGGTAATTTCCATTCTGTGCATAAGGCTGTGCTTGAGAGCCTTTGCCGAGAAAAATCTGCGCCGGCAGTTCAAAGCCGCGCAACTTCAGCAACGCCAACGGCCCCGCCCCCAGTTCGGTGCGCAAGTGCCAGGTCAGGTCGAGGCCGTCGGGGGCCCTGAGTTGCACGCGGAACTGGCTGTCGGTGTCGTTGAGCGCAGTGACTTTCGCCTGTTCGAACAGGCGGATCAGGCCCCAGGTGCCTTCGTAGTCGCCGAACAGGCGCTCGTTGGCCTGCACGCTGATCCAGCTCAGGCGCGTGCCCGGGTGATGGCTGAAACCCGGCCAGCTGAAGCGCTGCCAGCTTTCCTTCTGGTTGAAGTATTCATGCTTTTCGCCGTTGAGGATGAAGGTGGTCTGCACCACGTCGCGCACCGGTTTGCCGCGCAACTCGAAGCTCAGGCCCATGCCGCCATCGGTGTAGAGCACGTCGGCGAGGTGGCTGAGCTGGTTGACCGCCGCGAGGAACTGCGGATTGAAGTGCAGGCCCTGGCTGTGCCGCGCGTCGGGCACCCAGCGGCTGCCTTCCTTGCGCAGCACGCCACCCAGTTGCTGCTGGAGGAACTGGTCGATGCGCCCGGCGTCGGCACGGATCATCTGCCCGAGCATCGGCAACGAGGCATCGCTGCCGGCGGCGGCAAAGGGATAGCGCCCGGCAAACGCGCCCTGCCAGTCACGCACGATTGCCCGCTGCCACTGGCTGTTGAGGCCGGCCACCGAGGGTTGCAGGACTCGCTGCCAGGCCTGCTCCAGCGGCTGCACGAACAGCGTCTGACCGATGCCGTCCCACTCGGCGCCGAGGCTGGCGGCGAGCAGGCTGCCGTAGGATTGGGTGTCGGTGAGGTCGACGCTGTGCCCCTGGAACACGCTTTGCGCCAGGGCCTGGGTCATCGCCTGCGGGTTGGGTGCGTTACTCACTTGTTGCAGCTTCAGGCGCACCCGGGTGACGCGGTTGAGGAAGGCTTGCAGGCTCAGGCGTTCGCTGTCGCTTTGGTTGTCGGCGTCTTTGCCGAGCAGGGTCAGCAGTGGCCCGAAGGTGGCGTCCAGTGGGCTGCCAGTACCGGGCACGCCCTGTTCGATCAGCGGTGTAGGTTCTTTGCCGAGCAGTTGCTGCGCCGACTGCACCAGGGAGTCGCCAAGCGCCTGGCGGCGAGTGCCGGCCTGGCCCTGATAGGCCAAGGTGTTCATCAAGGCAATCAGCGGCGACTGGCGCACATCGCTCATCAGCGCCAACTGGTCGATCACCTCGCCGAGGCTGTCGACCGGTTGCCAGCGCAGCTTGTTGAGAAAATCCAGCCAGGCGTGGGCGTAGTCCTGGAAGTAACGGTCGGTCAGGCGCTGCTTGAGCTGCTCCGGGCTGAGGTCGGCGGCGAGACGCCCCGGATTGTCGCTGAGCACCCAGTCAATCTCCTCGCGGCGCGCCTCGGCGATGGCCTCGATGGCCGGGCGCACCTGCCCTTCCCAGGCCTGGCGGGTGAACACGCCGGGCACCTGCGCCGACGTGGCAAACAGCCCCGCCGCCTCGGTGTCGCCGACCATCTGCGCCAGCCCCAGGGCCGGGGCGTGATTGGCTGCGTTGTCGAGCACGGTTTGGTACAGGGTCGCTTCGCCGTTGCGCTGGCCTAGCTGGCTGATCAGCACCTGGCGGACCTGGGCCACCAGCTTGGGATCGGCGTCGATGCGCCACTCTGGGTGGGCGGCCAATTGTTCGGCGTAGAACTGCCACAGGGCTGGCGCCAGTGCTTGCCAGAGGCCAGGGGAAAAGTCCGCGCGTTGCGGTTCGGCGTCGGTCAGGGCCTTGGCGAGGAAGGCTGGATCGGTTTTTTCCGGGCGGGCCAGCATCAGGTAGGCCTTGAGTTGCGCGTAGGCGGATTGGGCGCGCTTGGCGCGTTCGGGGCTGTCCGGGGGCAGCTTGACCAAGGCGTTGAGCCGGGCCTTGAGAGTGGCTGCCGCCGGGTCACGCAGCAGGCGCTGGTTGGCTTCGACGTAACGCGGCCATAGCGTGGCCAGAAGTGCATCGTTCTGGTTCAGGCCGAAACGTTGGTACCACGGGGTGCCGTGGTTGGCGCGGTAGTCCAGGCGGCCGAGTTCGCGGGTCAGCTCGTTGAGGGCGCTCAATTGCGCGTCGCCGGGGGCGGCGTGTTGCAGGGCGCTGAGTGAGGTTTGCAAATGGTTGATCTGCACGCGGTTGCTGATGAACGACAGCAGCAGGCCGGCGCCCCAGACCAGGGCCACGGTCAACGCCAAGCCATAAGCGATGCGTGGTGCGCTATAGCCCAGACGATGGTTCCTGTGCTTTGGCGCGCCGAGCACACCCTGCCATGCCGGATCCATGGGCCAGAAGTGATCGTCTTTTTCAGTCGTTTTGTCGCTCAATGGCAGGCTGAACCACAACCCGCGCAACGGCACGCTTCGACGGGAGCCGCCAAACCATGGCGTCAGCGCCTTGCGCCAGCGGGCCACGCCTCCAACCTCCAGGTCCCGCGCCAGACGCACCAGAAAGTCATGGCCCATCACCTTGTTCATCTGTGCCCAGCCTTCCTGACGCAGGAGGCCCAGTAGACTGTGCAACGACGTTTCCAGCTCCGTCGCGGTGAGGCGTGACGGCAGTGCACAACCGACCGCCTGGCTTGGCCGTTTGTCCTGCACCCAGTTACTTGCACAGACCTGCCACAGGTGCAGCGGCAGCGACCAGCCGAGCGTACCCGCGAGGTCTTGCAGGTGCCGTGCGCCTTTACCCATGTGGTAGCCGTCGGCGCTCTGTTCGGCATTCACCGCCCAGACCACGCCGTCGAGAGCGCGCCAGCGGGTCAGGCGGCGATAGCGCTCGATCAACACATCGTCCAGCTTGTTTTGCACACTGCCGCCCCAGAGCAGCACCGTGTCCTCGTCAACCAACCAATGTTCGCAGGTCAGGCCAGGGGCAATGGCCTGGATTTGTTCGGGTTCGCCGACGATGAGCATTAGTCGGATCTTGGGATGCCAAAAGCCGCGGTGCCGCGCCCGCTGCGAAGTTCTAAACCTGGCTTCCCATTGTTTGTCCTCGGCGCCAGCCGAATTTGCAGGAGGTATTTGCGCGGGCTGGGGTGGCACTTCTTTCGACTCAAACGGTTGATAAGTCGCACTCCCTATCCACCGGCCTAACAATTGGTACCCGCCCAGGACCACCATTACGAAAAGGGTCGTCGCCGAGCTCAGCGAAAGCCAGAACGTTTGTCGCGCACTACCCGGCTCCATGCCCAATGACTCGGGGTGACGCCAGAGCAGCACACTCAAGACCAATCCAGCCAGCAACAGCACTCTCGCCAGCACACCCAACCCTACAGAGAGTCGAAACTGCATTCGATATTCCTATTTCGAAAGGGGTGACACGGGCATCAACACCGTGCTCCAAAGGCCATCAGCGGTAGCACCGCCACTAAAAATGAACTGAGGCCCGCCGCCACGCTCAACCGTTTGCGCCGCGGCGGCTATCGCCAGCCAAGGTGATGCTTTCCCCGCATGACCCAGCAACGCGTCGAGGTTGCAGAAATTCTCCGGTGGCTTGGCCGGCATGGCGAGATCAAGCAACACGCTCTCGATCTGGGGTTGCGCGCCTACACCAGCCCGCCAGACCTGTTCAATCGATTGTGCTTGCAACGGTACCCAGTCGAGAGCCTGACGCGCGGTATAAAGCAAACCGGCATGGGTAGACTTGCGTCGCTGTTCTGGACGATGAAGATAGGCAAAAGGCGGTAACACCGACTGGGTGAGCCGGTTGCCGAACAACACAGCAACGGCCACTTCTGCCGTGCCCTCAGGCTGATCTGGTGCGAGCTGCACTGCCAACACCATCAGCAACGACTGATCGTCAATACGCTGATCCAACCAGCGATCCACCGCTTCCAATCCACGGCCATCAACCGGAACCAACGTTTGGCGAATGCCGGATTCTCGCCATGCCTTACGCCATGCAGGGCGCCATTGGTCCTCCGTAAGCCTGCAATCGACCTCCAACAACAGGGCTAAAGGTTTATCGTCAGGCAATTGTGCAAGGATTGGTGCCAAGTCGGCGAACGACCGTGTCAATACGCTCAAGAACAAAGCTTCGAGGTCCTCAGCTTTATCTTCAGGCAAACGGCTGTGACTTAATGGCGCACCGTCCATCCGGAACGGTTGCGCTTTCAGTGCTTCACTTCCGCTTAGCAGCGCATCGAGTTGCCCTGCCGGCCCGGCCGATGGACCTCGCAGCGCGGTGTAAAAGCTCCCCCCTAAAACCTGTAGACAGCGTCGACCTTTCCGAAGCCGTCGGATCAGGTCCCTTTCGCGTGCATCATCCCAACCATCGGCAGCAGACTGCTTGCCTATATGTAATACCACTCGCGCAAATACCAGCACACACCAGCCTAGGAGTGGCAGGCCCAAAGCAAGACGCCAGAAATCAACTGGCTGCTGGTGCAATGGTCCATCAGCGAACAAGAAGCTCGCCCCCACGCCGAGCAACAAGCACAGCAAAAAAAAGCCAAGCCAAAGCCAGACGCGAGGTCGCGCAGGACGTCGTGCGCGAGCAGGTACAGTATCCAGTCTGACAGGCATAACTAACTCGCAACCAATTTAGTCATTGGACCCAATGAAAAACTTGAGGCACAAGGGTGACTTTTCTTTATTAAAATTTTTCTTTTCACCCAAACAAACATACCTTTCACTCCTCACCCCTTTTCCAATAATCCACTACCTTACTTCCTATCACATTCACTTCTTGGCGATAAGTATCGCTATTCGGCGCATAGGCTCCAGTTTTCTGAAAACTATCGACCTGCATTTCATTCACTTAGCCGCTAGCATCTCACTTGCTTTATACGAAGCTTTACCCAACCTGCCATCGAGTCTTCCAGCGCAACCTTATCACCCCTAACCAAGTAACCTTTCTTGAAATCCTGCAAAGCTGACTCCGCCTCACTGCCATATAAAAAGTCTTCTCTTGAAGCGTACCGGCGATTCTTCACAATACATCTACCAGAGGAATCCACCCATCAACTTGATTCTCGTGCGTCTGGCAACTTATCTTGACCCACCCATTATGAAAATCATTTATCTCGACCTTATCACCCAGCGTCAGATATTGTGCTGGAAGACTTGTTGCATTTGGTGAAAGCGAAACATTACTTTTCTGAGCTGTTATCCTTGCACTCAACGGATGCCCAAGATGTAAAACGCTTTGATCAAATATCTGCGAAACAGTAAGCGTCTCAAACCTCAACCCAGCCATCACACTTGCATTCAAGACAAGATTCATATGTTGGGGAGGAGAACTCGCTTCAACTGCATTTAGCTTAATTTGTGTAAATGATCCGGAAACAGATGACGCATCCAGCCCAAACTCAACAACATAGATATTTTTTGGATATTCCAGGTATATCTTGAACCCGTCACCCGAAGGTTCGAGCCGTACGGACTCCTCTGCTATGTCGTCCACATCCAAGAACTTCATATTTCTTGCCAGAGGAACTTCAAGAGCACCCAGCCGGTAAATTGACATGACGACGCCGTCATCGCTGTAAGCAATACAAATCAAGTTACTTTTTGTTTTTAACTCATGCGAGATCAATTCACCTTGATGCCTTTTACACTCCCCAGCAAAAACCACTCCCCCAAACATAACAAGCACAAGAACCAGGGCCGCCTTACCAGTTTTGTTTGAGATTTTCATAAGCGCTCCGTATTTTTACATCATATCCAATTTGACCTTTGCCATTATACTTTTGCGCGATCTGCAACCAGTCCTTACTCCTCATTGGCCCGATGAGTTTTTTCTCCTTAACCAGGAAAACCTTGAAATACTGCAAGTGCTGCAAAGCACAGTAATTCTGAGCCTCCTCCAACTCTTCAATATTGCTATACAGATGACGATAGTACTCACCCATGACTTGAAACTTACCCCAAGAACATGACTTTATAGCAGCAGCATCATTGATTTCACGCGCACGCTTCAACCTTGAATATTGCTCATCAAGCGAGCCGTATACGTAGGATGCTTCATATACATGAACTATTTTCGGCTCCGACATAGACAACGCATTAACTTCATATTGTGACATCCCAGAAGCAAGCAGAAGCCTACGCATATAATGTCGTTCATAAAGAATCAAAGCATGCCTTTTCCCTGGCTCATACTCCCTAAACGGCGCTTTGTCTCCGGTTTCTGCGACGGCGATTGCCCGTAGCACCTCTCTTTCAACGCCTAACTCGTCAGCAAGTAACTCAAAGTGGTTTTTAGTTACATCCGTCACTCCTAAATCGCAGGGCGTACCCACTAGCCCCTGCTGATAGCAATAACACTTTTTCCGGTCATTATTTAAACGCGTTAGGAGTCCTATCGGATGAAAGTGATACGGCCTCCCCCACGAAGGCAACCCCACTTTTTCCGCCACCTCACTCCACCAACTGATCTGCTCGATCCGCTGCTTCTCCGCCTGCCAATTCCAGTGCGGCGTCGAGCCGCTGTGGCCGAGCAACTCATCCAGCGCATCCCACTTCTGCGTCTGGTGAAACCACTCGCTTTCCTTGCGCAAGACCATCTGGGAAATGGATTGCGCCAACGCCGGGAGTTGCAGAGCCGCCTGTACCTCCTCGGCAGTGATCTTGTCGTCGCCGTTGCGGTCGAGAATCGCGTTCAGGTGGCTTTTCATCGGCCCTTGATTACTTTTCTCGGCCAAGGGGCGAAAGCGCTCGCGTTGTCCTTCGTTAAAACGGCCG
>NZ_JBWKOF010000023.1:0-36608 GCF_059415945.1 Pseudomonas sp. GW821-FHT09H03
AGGGCCGTGATGCCAAAGGCGGCGCAAAGCATATAGACGACGAAACCCAACGCCACGCCGCCCAAGGAAATCAGTCCGGCCATCCGTCCCTGGCAGATCGACCGCGAGATGAGATAGATCATGTTCGGGCCGGGAGTCAGCACCATGGCCAGTGAGATCAGACCGTAGGCCAGCAGGGTGGACAGCTCGGGCATGGCGTAACTCCAAAGGAAGACGTGACGGATTGGAAGTTGGGTCAGGTCAGCGTAAAACGGCTTGCGCCTCTCGGGTGGGATGTGCCTGGGTAGAGTAGGGGATAGTAGTGGAGTCAGAGGGTGCGCGTTAGATACAGATTGGCTGACAAAACGTGATACAGCGGTCGCTGCAGCCGGTTTCCGAATCATGGAATACGTTGCGACTTCAACGTAGCGCGCGAAGGGCTGAAGCCGACCCATTGCAGTCATTCCCGCCCCCCGGGCTCGCATTCCCAGTCAGCGGAGCGAATGACTTGAGTCGCCTGTCAGGATCGGAGCTGGTCGAATAGCTTTTGCAGAAAAACATCGCCCGCCACAGAGTTTGAAAGCAAGTAATGCCCAGACCAGTTGTCCCAGCCGGCTGCGAGGCTGAACTCAGCACATTGGAAATTCTGGTGAATAATTTCATCAACGCCTATGACAGGTGACCCCAATCGTTTGAACCCTTGAAGTTGGATCAAGTTTTTAGCTAACGATAGCCAACAAGAGTCTGACAACTCGTTGAAACTGAGTGTCAGATGTCCATTAGCTGCCGTGTCGAGAATTGGATTCATCTACTGCCGTCTAAGGATTGACACGAAGGGAATGCACAAACGCGGCTGCGGGGGCGTTGTTTAGGTGCCAGATCAAGCTTGAGACCGTTTTATTGCGTTAGCGACCTGCTCGGCTTTGTTGCGCAACTCAATGAATCTTTCGTTTAGCTCGACATGACCTGGCTTCCAGGAAAAGGCGCCGTCGACGTAGCTTTGACCAAGAATGAGATCATTTAATGAGCCCATTCCGCCGTAGGCTGACAATAGGTACTCAATTCCAAAGTAATCAGAATCCAGCAATAGTGCCCTTGCCTTACGTATCCAAAAGCTCCAATGGGTGTCTCCATCGCTTTCGAGCAGGATTGCAAGCTGAGCAAGAATGCAGATCAGCTCTTCAGTTTTCGGTCCCATTTCTCGACATCGTCCATAGTGAAGCGCGGCAGGGGCTGGGTGAACCGCTGTTGAGTATTTCTCGCCCGCTAGCTACATAAGCTACTGTTTCGCCATTAGGGTGTCCACAGGCCGCTTCTGGCCCTTCTTTACCGATCATGGTGCTAAAGCGTGCTGGTCAAATCCGATGCAATCGTTTGTCAGAACGAATGCAAATGCCTGGTCAGGCCGAATGCAATCGGGTGGTCAAGTGGAGTGCTATTTCGCACAGAAATGCAAAGCCCCGAAGGTTCGCGGCTTCGGGGCTTCGGGGCTTCGGGGCTTTTATTTTCGCCTCCATCCCTTAATGTCTGGCGAACGTGGCGGCGAGAATACCAGCGATGCATTAGTGATTCACTACTGCGAAAGGTTGATTGTGTTCGACCGGCAGGACGCCTTGAGGTTTTTGCGCAAAACTTCCTCTGGAGGCCGCGAGTTTCAGTTTGCATAAGCACAAAAAGGCGGGTGTTTTGCCACACTTTGAAGTAGTTATATTCTTTTAAAAACAATAAGTTAGGCTGCATTAGTCCCCAGTATGAGGTGCAAGAGACGAGCGTGGCGCTATTGGCTGTTTGTTGCCTTCGCGAAGCGCTGCAGTCGACCCAAAGTTGCCCTGTCGCACCAGGTTGAATTCTCCCGTCCACAAACGGTCGGTCACTGGTCGTCAAATTCCGGGAGTCGGATGCCTGTTACGCGGAAATAGTCGGTGATCGAATCTCACTGCTGAGGTCCTGCACCAACTGGATCACCTTATAGAGTTTCGCCAATACATCGTCGACCCGCTCCCGGCATGGTGAGGCCTGCCTGAACTGTAACCGGCCAAGTGGTTCGTCAGTTGATTCATCTATTGCGTGTTGTCGTTGGGTACAGCCAAAGGACAATAATTTGAAGTGAGAGCCCTGCGCTCTGCCTATGCTGCAACCAACGAGCCCATTGGCGAGAGCAGGAGGTCAAATGCTTGGTAACAGGAGCGCAAGACAGGTTTCCCCAAATGCCATTTTGGAGAGGCTATCATGAGGTGGGTAATCGAGTCTGCGCGCGCCGTCAAGGTTGGCAGCTGGATTATAGGGGCAATCTTGATCGTTATCGCCGTTATCGGGGTGGCCGACCGCTATAACCGTCAGCGGGCTCTCCTATTAGAGGGGCAGCAAGCATTGCTGGCTCATCGAAGCAGCTGGGGCTATGACACTCTGGTACGCCAGCTGGCGACCCATGAACTGCAACTTTCACTGCTTCGGGCAAATCCCCTACCGACCGGGTGTCTGCCAGACCAGTCCATCGCCGAGCAGCAGCGCGTTACAAAGACCCTGACTGAAGGTATCGAAGAGCTGACTCAGTACACATCGCGAGTACCCATAAATCAAGTTGCGGCTTTGCCCAGTCCGCTGGCACCACAAATGCGCCTGACGAAGGGCGGCATTCAGATGACCAGTCGACAACTTCTAGGCTACAGCTGCAGCGGGCGTAAGGCAGTGATACGGGAAACACAGACTCGGTTACAGCCGTTACCGCTGCCGCCGCGTTCGGCGATCGGGCCGGCGTTTGTCGATGCGCTTGTCGTGCATGTTGCCGTGAGCCACGGCCATAACCCCCCCTTGTATGTCGACATTCGTTTCACCGGCGACAAGGCAGACCTGCTACCTGCCACAGCCGCCAACTGGCCCACGACACACATTTCAGAGGAGCAAGGCCAGGAGCGTTTTGTCCGAGACATAGAGGACCCTCAACATGCCCTGCACCTGCAGTTCTATAGTGAAATCCTGACACCGAGTTTCCTGTCACTGTTCCTGAGCTGGAATGGTCTCGGGTTGTCGATGCTGGTTGGCATGCTTGCCAGTGTGCTGTTGATCATTTGGCTGTCGGGAAAATTGATTGACGCCTACGGGATTCAGCATCGAGCGGCGACTCGCGACTTTCTTACCGGGCTTTACAACCGACGGGAGGCGATGGCACTGGCAGAGGCGGAATTGGTCAGGGCCCAGCGTACGCCCAGTTCGTTGTGCATATTTCTGCTGGATATCGACCACTTCAAACGGGTCAATGATACCTACGGCCATGACGGCGGGGATGAGGTGCTGAAGTTTTTTGCCCAGCTGCTTGACCAAGCCGTACGCCAACATGACCTGGTCGCCCGCATCGGCGGGGAAGAGTTCCTCATCCTGCTCCCAAATACCGATTTGACGGGCGCACATACGATGGCCGAGCGCTTGTTGCAAATCCTGCGCGACTCGACGCTGGACTATGCCGGAACACCTATTGGCGTCACCTGTAGCATAGGTGTCACAGCTTGGCGTGGGCCTGAAGACAACATTCAGGGCATGCTTATCCGTGCCGACCTTTTGCTTTACCAGGCCAAACAACAAGGCCGAGACCGCTATGTGAGTGACTAACGCTAATCTGCTGCTTATTGAGGAGCACTGCCTTCAGCAAGAACAATGATGCGACGGTTACGTCAGCTTTTGGCCGTTTTCTGCCCCGCGTGAAGTGCAGCAACAGAATCATGTTTAGATGTTGGGGTGGTAAAAAATGATACTGGTTGCGACGGCCGTTGCGGCAGGAACTTCAGGGTATTGGCCAGGTCAATAGCGGCCCTGTATCGGAAATGCCGAACAGCGCTGTGGCCGTTTTTACGGCAGTGCCGTCCGAGTTCAGTCGAGTCAGCCCCCTGATGCCAACCAAGAGTTTTCTGCCGGGCCTCATCCTGGTGTTCTGCGCCGTCGCGTCGTTTTGTTCCGTCGCTGCCGAGCGAAGAGCGCCCGCGCAAAGCAACAGCGCATCAACCACCCTGATCGAAACAGCCTCGCGGCAGTATGAAAATGGCCAACTGGACCAGGCCGCCGCTACGTTGGAGCGTGCTCTGCATATCCAGCCGAACAATCCCGCAACGCTGCATTACCTCGGTGTGTTGCGTCTTCAGCAGGGGCAGTACCAGCAGGCTGAAACCTTGGCGGCTCGCTCGAACATGCGGGTTGGTCGCAACGTCGAGTTGCGCAACCGTAACTTCCAATTGATCCAGGCGGCGCAGCAGGCTCAATCTTCGGGTACCCCACCCAATGCCAAAGAGGATCTGGTCGCAGTACAGAAGGGGCTGGAAGAGGAGACCCAAAGGCGCCGCGAAGCAGAAAAGGCCGTTGCTGAACAATCCACTCCGATCACTGGGCACGACGCTGGCAACTTCGCTGGCGCAGAGACAGATCGGGTTGCGCAAGCACCGACGGCTGGCAAAGCCGGACCCGAAGGAAAATTGCAAATGGCGAATGTCGGGCCAGAGCGAGTGTACGCTGAGGTTGAGATTCCCCGCAGCCATATGCCGCCTCCGGGCAAATGCCGAATTTGGTTTCCTGATCGTCCGCCGGGGCATCAGCCCGCATCCGGCAAATGTAAGAAGCTGCGATATCGGGTTCCCTCAGGGGCTTATCTGGTGCGCGGTTGAGTATCTGAGTGTCCACTTCTGGCCGATTTCTGCCTGTCGCGAGCGGCAGATATCGGCTGTCGATCCAACCGCTCCACGCAGCAGATTAGCTAAATCCTTCAGGCTGGCATAAGTCGGGGGCCGAGCCCATGTTGAAGGGCAAACTCGACAGCGCTCAGCAGCGTGTCGCTGCTGAAGGGTTTGCGCAGGCATTTGATGGGCTCGAAGCGGCAGGATTCGGCCAGTGTCGCTTCATCCCAATCTGCCGACATGCAGATCACGGGGAATTTTCTGCCCTTGAGCGACAGCGCGCGCATGACGTCTATCCCAGACAAACCGATCATTTTCAGATCGAGCAGCAGGCACGCTACGTCATCGAGGTTTTCCAGGGCCAGGAACTCTTCGCCCGAGGCGAATACCCTTGAGTGGTATCCGGCCGAACGGAGCAGATTAGCCAGGCTTTTGCGCACCGATTTATCGTCGTCCACGATATAGACAATGAGCATGGCACTGGACGATGGCGGGGGGGAGTTGCCAGTGTCGATCGTCATGAAGAGTCCTGCATGGCAAACGGTGCCTCTGCGGCAATCAAGCCATACAGGTTGACCAGGCTGACGAGCGAGCGCGTCTGCATCTTCTCCATGATGTGTTTGCGGTGGACTTTGGCGGTGACTTCACTGGTCCCCAGCCGGTTGGCGATATGTTTGTTGGAGAGACCCTCAACGATCAGCGGCAACACTTCGCGTTCACGGGGGGTCAGCAACCCGGTGCGTTGACGGGCGCTTTGAATGCGTTGCCATTGCTTGAATGCAGTCGCTGCACGTTGGCGAGTGGTACGCAGGGTATCGAGCAATTGGTCGTCGTTAAAAGGCTTGATCAGAAACTCGACCGCGCCTGCCTTCATGGCCTGCACCGACATCGGGACGGTACCGAAACCGGTCATGAATATGACTGGCCATGGATGTCCACGTTGGCTGAGTGCCGTTTGCAGTTCCAGGCCTGTCGCTTCGGGCAGGCTTATATCGAGCAACAGGCAAGCGGGGCCGATGTCGAGGTCAGCGCTGAGCAATTCTTCGGCCGAGGCGAATATCCGATGTGCGATACCTTCTGCCCGCAGCAGGCGGCTGAGCGCTGTACGCACGGACGCTTCATCGTCGACGATAAACACCGGCACGCTGTCAGGATCAATCGTCGCCAGACTCTCAGGCACAAGAGAGGCCTGGACGACTGGAGGGAACAGCGGCAGGGGGAGTTCACGTTGTTTCAATAATCGGTAACCTCGCCTCGGGACCGTCTGGATGATTTCTTTTTTTCCGAGCAACTTGCGTAGCGAGGAAATCTGCACTTGAAGGTTGTTTTCCTCGACGACGGTGTCGGGCCATACCTGTGTGATCAATTCATCTTTACTGACGATCCGGCCATCGGCCTGCATCAACACCAAGAGTATTTCGAACGCCCGACCACCAACACGCAGCGGCTGGCCATCACGAAATGCTTCGCGCTGTTCCAGGGAAATAGTAGTGTGGCCGAGTTGGATCATGTAAACCTCTGCACTGAGGTGTTGAAGAAAGTGATGTGTGCACTTTTGTTGATCAGGGCTACACGCTAGGGGACAGCCGCGCATAATTCAATTATCCCGAGGGATAACACTCCGTGATTTCAGTGCGCGAAACTACCCACAGGAGGGGCGCTCGACGGCCAACATAGTGCCGGTAGCGGACATCATTGCCTGGACGCATCCATTGAGCCAAAAGCCGTGCCTATACTGCGACCTCAGCCTGAAACGAATCTTTGGCGGTGATTGTTCATGCTCAGCAGTTCTCTCACTTCATCCAATTCCCGTGATCCTGATGCCATCGGCGTTGAAGCCTGGCTGGAACGTTGCAGCTTCGAATTGCTGCGCCGGGAAAACGACCTGACCTGGTTCGCGATTCAGGATAGGCAATCGGGCACCCGCTGGCTCGGCGCCCGGGCTCCGATCCAGCAGCCTGCCACGTGCCAGCGGTTGGAGCGCGATTTTCACCTGCACCTGGACCTGGCCTGGTCGATTGCCCCTGTCTCGTTAATCCGCTCGGCCGAGGGCCCTTTGCTGATCTATCCCGTGTCGGGAACGCCGCTGGTTGATCTGATCAGTGACACAGGACTGCCATTGGAGCGCTGGCTGACCATTGCGGTAGCGGCGGCCAACGCGCTGTCCAGCGTCCAGAAAGCGGGCACGCGACATGGCAATCTGTTACCCCATCACCTCATCGTGGACGCCGCCGATTCAGTCAGGCTCCTGGGTTTCCATAGCCATGCCCGGGAAGCTCACGCCGCAGAGTTGCCCTGCCTGGAACAATGGCCGTATCTGGCGCCCGAGCAAGTACAGCGTGAGACCCCCCGTTTTGACGCGCGCAGTGATACGTACGCCCTGGCCGCAATTCTTTATCAAGCGCTGACTGGCCGCCTGCCCCTCACAGCCCGCGCTGCGTCTCAATGGCAGCACGTGCACGCCGCCGTCCAGCCGCAATCGCCGGCGATCCATGTTGTCGATCTGCCGGAAGGCATCTGTCGAGTGCTGCTCAAAGGCTTGGCGAAAGAGCCGGGTGCCCGCTATCAGTGCGCCGAATCCATGGCTGCGGATCTGCTCTGGTGCCAGCAGCAGTGGCGGGAGCACGGGCGCATCGATGGGTTTAGGCTGGGCGCCTTCGATGGGCTCCCTTCAGTGACCCCCGGTGATGCTCTGTTCGGTCGAGAGGCCGAGTGCACGCAACTGATAGAGCAGATGAATCAGGTGCGCAGCGATGGCATCGCCCGGGGCCTGCTGGTTGGGGGGGCACCGGGTGCCGGCAAGTCGACGCTGATCCATCAGGGTGTCCGCCCCCTGGCGCCCGGTTATTGGGCGAGCGGTAAAAGCAATCTCCTGCAGCAGGAAATTCCATATGCACCATTGGTGGAAATTTTCAGATCGCTGATGACTCAGTTGCTGGGCAAGCCAGCTCAGGAGTTGGAGGCGCTGGGTGAGCAATTGGTCGAACGGCTGAAGGGGAGGGGCCGGATTTTGGTGGAACTGGTACCCGAAGCCGAGCTGGTCATTGGTGCCACGTCTGAACTGCCGAACATGTCGGCCCGACATGCGCTCGATCGCGCCAACCGGACCCTGCTGGATGTACTGCAAGTCTTCACCCAGCCGGGACGGCCACTGGTGCTGTTTGTGGATGACGTCCAGTGGGCGGACGATTCGACGCTGTCATTCCTGCGCGCCTTCGCCGCCCGGCCACCCCGGCATCTGGTGCTGATCCTGGCGTACCGCGATTGCGAGGCGCAGGCCCTGGAATGTGAAGGTGGATTGCTGGAGGTGCTGGGCCGTGGGCAATCGCTGTCCTGCGCAAGTGTCAGGTTGGGGCCATTGTCGATCCCTGCGGTTGCGCAACTGATCGCCTCTGAACTGGACACTGACGTTCAGAATATTGAGGCGCTCGCGCAAGTCGTACACTACAAGACGGCGGGCAATCCTCTCTTCGTCAGCCAGGTGTTGCGGGCGTTGATCGAGGAACGCCTGGTGCGCTTCGACGTGCAGGAACGCCGCTGGGCCTGGAGCCAGGAAGAGGTGGGCGGTTATCGCTACGCTGATAACGTCGCAGACCTGATGGTGCTGCGACTCGACCGTCTGCCATCGATGGAACGCGAAGTGATGCGCACGGCCGGATGCGTCGGTGGGCGCTGTGATGAATCGTTGCTGCATCGGCTGTTGCCACACGACCCGGAACAGATCGCCCGTGATGTGCAAAGCCTGATCAATGCGGGTTTTCTGCTGCGCGAGCAAGAGCAACTGGTGTTTCCTCACGACCGTGTACTTGAGGCAGCCTGTCAATTGCCTGCGCCAAATGGGCGCGCGGCCGAGCATGCGCGTATCGCCGCTGTCATGCTTGATCACTGGGATGAACAGATCCATGAGCGTGTGTTCGAAGTCGCCAGCCAGATCAAGCGCATTGACGCCAATGAACTGGAGGCGCATCGCCGCGCCGCGTTCGTCGAACTGTTGATTGAAGCGGCTGAACGCGCCAGGAACACCGCTGCGGTAGAGCAAGCCGTGGAGTATCTGCGCACCGCCGAATGCCTGCTCGGCCAGGCGGGTTGGTCGAGCCTGTACACCCAGGCGTTCACCACTCAATGGCTGGCGGCCGATTGCGACATGCTGTTGGCCGATCTGGCCGGCGCCCAGCGTCGCCTCGATGACTGCCTGGCTCACGCCACCACCGCGTTGGACCGAGCGAAAACTTATCGCTTGCGGGCTACGTTGCGCACGCTGCACTCCGATTACGAAGGGGCGATCACCGAGGCGCAGAACGGTCTGAGCCTGCTGGACATTGCGCTGCAACGCCGGCCTTCGCAGGACCAGCTTGACCTGGCGTTTGCCCGAGTGCGCACACTCGTTGGCACACGCCGTATTGCTGAACTGTTTGATTTACCCAAGGCCGACGATCCGCGTATCGAGACGGCTATGGAGTTGCTCAGTACGCTGATTTCCTCGTTGTTCGTCAATGACGACATCCGCTTGCTGCATCTGGCGAAAATGGTCGAACTCACGCTGATGCATGGCACCACGCCGAGCGTTGGTTACGGATTTTCCTGGTTCGGGGTGATGATTGCCGAGCGCTTTGGCGAATATGTGGACGGGCAGGCCTTCGCGGAGGTCGCCCTGGAACTCATTGACAAGCATGGCTATGAAGCCGGGCGCACAGGAACGCTGGTTGCTCTGGATCAGGTCAGCCCCTGGACCCGGCCCATGGCGTATGCCCGGCAGAAGGCTTTCGCTGCGTTGGAGTGCGGCCAGGCCGCTGGCGACCTGGGTATGTCCTGTTATGCCTGCAACCACATCGGCTCTGACCTGCTGTTCATGGGCGAACCCTTGCAAGGGGTATTGAGTGAGCTGGACCGGGGCCTGGCCTGGGTGAGTCAGTTTCATTACGTCGACATCGAGCGCATCCTGCTGGCGCAACAGGCGTTTGCTATCGATCTGCGCGATGGGCGCCCGCATCGGCCGCTGGGCGAGCTGGACGTTACGGAGCATGACCGTTTCGGCGCCATTGATCGTACTCGCGTGTCACAACCGACGCTTTTCTGGTCGTGGTTGTATTCGGGCATGTCTGCGTTTTATTTTGGCGATATCGCTTACGCGTTGAGGCGTTTCGAGGAGGCCGCCGCGTTGGCCTGGTCCATTCCGGCGCATATCAATCTGGCCGATTACTACCTGTTCTACAGTCTGGCACTGGGCAGTGCGCAGGCGCCGGGCGACGAGGCCGAGAAGCTGGAAAAACTTGAGCAGCAACGCCTGCGGTTCCTGCAATGGGTGGAGCTCAACCCGACAACTTTCCGCAACAAACTTCTGCTGATTGAGGGTGTGATCGCCCGTTTACGCGGGCAGGACCTGGTTGCCATCCGCTGCTTCGACCAGTCGCAAATCGCGGCGGCGGCGGCCGGTTTCATCCATGAGCAGGCGCTGGCCCATGAACAGCTGGCCAATATCTGCCTGGCGAATGGGCTGGCATCGGGTGCCACTCACCATCTGCACGTCGCGCGTGATTGCTACCAACTGTGGGGCGCTGATGGCAAGGCACGTCAACTGGAGGCCTTGCATCCGAATATTGTTGAAGCCCCGGCGTTCGAGCCTGCCCGGCCTGTGACCCAGGTTCGCCTCGATCTTGAAGTGGGGATCGAGGCAGCGCGTGCACTTTCGCAGGAGGTATTGCTCGAACGGCTGGTCGAAACCCTGATGATTCACCTGATGGTTCAGGCGGGTGCCGACCATGGTGTGCTGATGATCGTGAGTGACGCGCAACTGCAACTGGCGGCGGCCGCGACTGTCGAAGCCGGCAATGTGCGGGTCGTCATGGACGCCGAGCAGTCACTCGAACAACTGACGCCGCTCGCAGTGCTCAACGCCACCATGCGCACGCGCACGCCCCTGGTGCTGGACGATGCCCGGACAGACTGTCCTGAGGCGTACAGCGCCGACCTGCAACAGCGTCAGACACGTTCCATGTTGTGCCTGCCGCTGCTCAAACAAGGCACATTGATCGGCCTGGTCTACCTCGAAAACAGCCTGCTCCCCAAATTGTTTAGCGCCGAGCGCCTGACGATGCTTGAAATGCTCGCCTCCCAGGCCGCCGTGTCGCTGCAAACGGCCAGGCTGTATGCGCAACTGGTCGAGGACAACCAGTTGCGCGCGCAGATGGAAGCGGATTTGCGCAGTTCCCGGGCGGAACTGGCGCGTAGTTCGCACCTTAAAGTCATGGGTGAGCTTTCTGCTTCGATTGCCCATGAAATCAGCCAGCCGCTGCTGGGTATCCTGGCCAATGCCTCGGCGAGTCTGCGTTGGCTCAAGCGTGATCAGCCCGATTTGGAGGAGGCAATTCAGGGGCTGGAAGACATCCGGTCAGACAGCGCCCGTGCCACCGACATCATCCAGGCGCTCCGCGCGCTTGCCAAACAGGCCCCTTTGCAACGGTTGCCGGTGCAAATTGACCATCTGATCGGTGAAGTCGTGCGCTTGACCGCCCCCGACCTGGCGAACCGCGACGTGCGGCTGGAAACCCGGCTCAATGCGCAATGCTCGGTTTGGGTCGATGCCGTGCAGATTCAGCAGGTGGTATACAACCTGATCACCAATGCGCTGGAAGCCATCGCCGGAACCGGAGCGTCGGATGGGCGCATCACCATCGACTCAGCGGTCGAAGGTGACTATGTACATGTCTGCTTGCAGGACAACGGACCGGGAGTCGGCGCGCAAGAGCGCGAGCAGATCTTCGATGCGTTCTATACCACCAAAGGCAGTGGCATGGGCATGGGGCTGGCCATCTGCAGGTCAGTGGTCGGCGCGCACGGAGGGACGTTGGTGGTCCAGGACAGCGAGCAAGGTGCCCGGATTTGTTTCAGTTTGCCGCTCACGCCAGTCAGCGCTGGATAAAAAGTGGCTGCTTGCGATGGCGTGATGAAAGTTGTGGCGCCAGGCCTTCGGTGTCACCCCCTCCAGGCGACTGAACGTGCGGGTGAAATGCGGGTGATCGGCGAAAC
Organism: Pseudomonas sp. GW821-FHT09H03; assembly: GCF_059415945.1. Classification (NCBI taxonomy): domain Bacteria; kingdom Pseudomonadati; phylum Pseudomonadota; class Gammaproteobacteria; order Pseudomonadales; family Pseudomonadaceae; genus Pseudomonas; species Pseudomonas sp. GW821-FHT09H03. The sequence goes on from NZ_JBWKOF010000023.1 coordinate 11,664, forward strand.
CGCATTCATAAACCACGTCCGTTATTGCCATTGAAGTGATCAGCAGGCGTTTCGCTTTTTCAATCTTCATCCGCAACAGCCAGTCTTGAGGCGAGTGACCGGTAACCTTTTTGAACGCGCGGGAGAAGTGGCTGCGTGACAGGTTGCATTGCTGGGCAATTTCGCCGATGCGCACACAGTTGTCCATGTCACGCAGCATCAGCTCCTTGGCGCGGCGCTCCTGCCAGCCGGAAAGCGATCCCAGCGGTCGCGCAAGAGAGCATGGAGTGTCTGAGTCAACCGATTGTGGGTTCATGGCGGCAATCCTTATCGTTCAGGAAAGTCTGTCCGCCAACGGCATTTAAAGTCCTTAAGCAAACCTTAAGAGTTATTAAACGGGCCTTGTCACAGGCATTGGACAGCACGCCGTTATAGGCGGGCGAACCGCTGCAAGTTGCCAACAGCCCCCAAGACCGAATCTCCTGCCTGGATTTCCTCCAATAGAGGAGTGGGTTAGCTTTTTGAGTAAAAAGACGAGGAGGGTCTCAATATTGTCTCTTTGCGCTTGACAATTTTTTAGGCAAATCACTTATTCTTCTTCGATAATCGCGCCGCCCGCTCAGGCAAAACGCCCAGCGTTGGCATTGCGTTTCCATCTCTTGCAAAAAGTGATTTCGCCCCATGAAAAACGTGGCAATGGTGCTGTATCCGGACTTTCTTCTGCTCGATATGTCCGGGCCCATGGAGGTTTTTTCCCTCGCCAATCGTTTTCTGGAACCAGACAACCATTATCGGTTGTCATTGATCGGCACCGAACAGGGCTCGCTGCGAGCGTCCAACGGTGTCAGCGTTCAGGCCGATGTGCATATCGACCAGGCGTGCGACAGCTATGACCTGCTGCTGGTGCCGGGTGGGCCAGGGGCCTATAACGACAAACACCCTCGGTTGCTCGACTGGCTACCGGCAGCGGTGAGTCGGGCCAGTTGCTATGGCTCGATCTGCACAGGGGCTTTCGTATTGGGGCATGCTGGTTTGCTGGACGGCTATCGGGTGACGACTCACTGGCATTACACAGAACGGTTGATTCGAGCCTTCCCCAAGGCAACGGTCGAGACCGATCAGATTTATATCCAGGACCGCACCCTGCTTACCTCGGGTGGTATCACTGCTGGCATCGACCTCGCACTGGCATTGGTCGCCCAGGATCACGGCAAGAAAGTCGCCCAGGACGTAGCCAAAGTACTGTTGGTGGTGATGAAGCGCCAGGGTGGACAGGCGCAGTTCAGCCCGTTGATGGCCGCGGTGGCGCCACATGAAACGTCGGTGACGCGGGTGCAGAATTATGTACTTGAACACCTGGACGAAGCTTTCAACATTGAGCGCATGGCCAGTCTGGTGAACATGAGTACACGACATTTCGCCCGGGTGTTCTCACGTGAGGTGAATATGACCCCGATGGAATTCCTGCAGAACGCACGCATTGACCGCGCCAGGAGCCTGCTGGAGAGCAGCGACCTGCCGCTCAAGACCGTGGCCTACAAAAGTGGTTTCGGCAGCGTGCGATACATGCGCTCACTGTTCAGTGACAAACTCGGCCTGACCCCTGTCCAGTACCGCGAGCAATTCAGTTAGAGCACGATTGGCTGCCCTGCGCACCACTGCGTTAAATCAGCACATTGCTGCAATTTTCACGGTGGTGGCTCGTGCATGATCGTCTTTCTTCGGCTGGAGTGAATGGCCGTTTTTCTGACTCGATCAAGAGGTGAGGCATGAAGCATTCTCTGGTTTGCACACTGCGTGTACTAAGTCTGGCATTCGTGCTGACATCGGTTGGCGTCCAGGCTCAGGCGCCGATTCAGGGTACACAGGTCCCTGGCTTCTACCGGTTGGCGGTGGGGGATTATGAAGTGACGGCGCTGTTCGACGGTTACAACGATCTGTCGCCCAAGCTGCTGCAGGGCATGAGCCAGAGTCAGATCCGCGCGTTGCTCGCCCGTCGCTCGATTGAATCCCCAGGCGTGCAGACAGCGTTCAACGCCTTCCTGATCAATACCGGCAAGCAACTGATCCTGGTCGACACCGGGGCAGGGCAGTGCATCGGCGCTACGGCCGGCCAGCTCCCGGCCAACATGCTCGCGGCCGGCTACAAGCCGGAGCAGGTCGATGCCATCCTGATCACGCACCTGCATCTGGATCACGTCTGCGGCCTGGTGGATAACCAGCAACAGCCGGTCTTCGCTAATGCCACGGTGTATGCCGCTCAGGCCGAAGCCGACTTCTGGCTCGACCCTCAGGCGCTGGCCAAGGCACCGGAGGCGGCCAAAGGCTTCTTCAAAATCGCCCAGAATTCCACTGCGCCTTACATCGCTGCGGGGCGCTTCAAGACCTTTGCCTCTGACCAATCGCCGTTGCCGGGTACGGTCGAGGCCAAGCTGGCGGCCGGACACACGCCGGGCAGCACCACCTACCGCTTCACGTCCCAGGGGCAGAGCATCCTGTTCATGGGTGACCTGGTGCACAACCTTGCCGTGCAGTTCCCGCATCCGGAGGTATCGATCGGTTTCGACGTCGACCACACGCAAGCGATCAAGAGTCGCGACCAGGTATTCAGCGCCGCCGCCAAGAGCAAGACCTGGGTGACGGCTGCGCATTTACCGTTTCCCGGTATCGGCCATATCAGCGCCGTGGGCAAGCAGTTCGAGTGGGTGCCGGTGGAGTACGGCCCATACAAACGCGCGGCCAACGTACCGCTGATCGAGTAACGTGTGTTGCACCTGCGCCTGACTCAACCCACAAGGACACCACGCCCATGAACCGAAACGATCTGCGCCGCGTCGACATGAACCTGCTGGTCATTTTCGAAGCGCTTATGTTCGAAAAGAACCTGACCCGGGTTGCCGAAAAGCTGTTCATGGGCCAGCCGGCGGTGAGTGCGGCACTGGGGCGTTTGCGCGACCTGTTCGACGATCCGTTGTTGTTGCGTAACGGTCGCGGCATGGAACCGACAGCGCGGGCACTGGCGATTCTCAAAGAGCTGCAACCGGCGATGGACACCATCTCCGGTGCGGTCAGCCGGGCCAAGGCGTTCGACCCGCAGAGCAGTTGCGATGTGTTTCGCATCGGCCTGTCGGACGATGCCGAGTTCGGTCTGTTTCCGCCGTTGTTGCGGCAGTTACAAGAGGAGGCGCCCGGGATCGTCGTGGTGGTGCGCCGCGCCAACTACCTGCTGATGCCGGCGTTGCTGGCGTCCGGGGAAATTTCGGTGGGCGTGAGCTACACCACGGATCTGCCGGCCAATGCCAAGCGCAAGAAGTTACGTGATATAGCCTGCAAGGTGCTGCGCGGGGATGATCGGCCGGGCCTGTTGACTCTGGACGAATACTGCGCACGACCCCATGCGATGGTGTCGTTTTCCGGTGACCTGAGCGGCAACATTGACCTGGATCTGGCCAAGGTCGGGCGGTGCCGCAAGGTGGTGTTGGGGGTGCCGCAGTTCAGTGGCTTGCGCGCATTGCTCGCGGGCACCGAAATGATCGCCACGGTGCCGGACTATGCCGCTTGTGCGTTGGTAGAGGGCTGTGGATTGCGCGCCGAGGACCCGCCGTTCGAGATTGAGGCGGCGCAGTTGTCGATGGCCTGGAGCGGGGTGCATGACAATGATCCGGCAGAGCGCTGGTTGCGCTCGCGGATTGCCCAGTTCATGTCCTAGACCTTCAAACCCACCTGCGCCCGGATGTAAAAGAAGGCGCGTTCCGCAGATCCTGGTGCTCTCGCAACGAGAGCACATACAGTCAATTTTCCCCGCCACCGCATCGGCACAATTGAATCCCGGCGTCGACTTCGACGTCGGTGATCTTTCCAATTGTGTGGTAAGCCTGCGTCGCCCACGAACGCCTGGAGCCTCTCCATGACCAATGACAACGACCCGACGGATCCGCTGCGCCGACAATTGCTCGCTGCCGGGTCCTTGCTCAGCGCGGCGGTGGCCTTCTGGCCGCGACTGAATTTCGCCTCTTCCCCTGCAGAAGGATATTCGATGAGCGCCGAGCTGATTCTATTCAATGGTCAATTCCATACCGTCGACCGTGAGAAACCCCGGGCCAGTGCGGTAGCCATCAGCCAAGGGCGCTTTGTCGCGGTTGGAACCGATGCCGAGGTCATGGCGCTGCGGGGCAGTGGCACCCAGGTCATCGATTTGAAGGGACGCACGGTCATTCCAGGCCTCAATGACTCCCACCTGCACCTGATCCGGGGCGGCTTGAACTACAACCTGGAACTGCGTTGGGAAGGGGTACCGTCACTGGCTGATGCGTTGCGTATGCTCAAGGACCAGGCCGACCGCACACCGACACCGCAATGGGTGCGAGTGGTGGGTGGCTGGAATGAATTCCAGTTTGCCGAAAAACGTATGCCGACCCTCGAAGAACTCAACCAGGCGGCGCCCGATACACCGGTGTTCGTCTTGCACCTTTACGACCGGGCGCTGCTCAATCGTGCAGCCCTGCGCGTCGCCGGCTACACCCGAAACACGCCGAACCCGCCGGGTGGCGAGATCGTGCGCGACAGCAACGGCGAACCTACCGGCATGTTGGTGGCGCGGCCCAATGCGATGATTCTGTATTCGACCCTGGCCAAGGGGCCCAAGCTACCCCTGGAATATCAGGTCAACTCGACACGCCAGTTCATGCGCGAGCTCAATCGCCTGGGTTTGACCAGCGCCATCGATGCCGGCGGCGGTTATCAGAATTATCCGGATGACTATCAGGTGATCGAGCAGTTAGCCAGGGATGGTCAGCTGACTGTGCGCATCGCCTACAACCTGTTCACCCAGAAACCCAAAGAGGAACTCACCGACTTCAAGAACTGGACCGGCAGCGTCAAGCTGCACCAGGGTGACGACTTCCTGCGGCACAACGGCGCCGGGGAAATGCTGGTGTTCTCCGCCGCCGACTTCGAGGACTTCCTTGAACCACGTCCGGACCTGCCGCAAACCATGGAGCAGGAGCTGGAACCGGTGGTGCGCCATCTGGTGGAACAGCGTTGGCCGTTCCGCTTGCACGCCACCTATGACGAATCGATCTCGCGCATGCTCGACGTGTTCGAGAAGGTCAATCGTGACATTGCGTTCAATGGCCTGCCTTGGTTTTTCGACCACGCCGAAACCATCAGTGCGAAAAACATCGAGCGGGTGCGTGCTCTCGGTGGCGGTATAGCGATTCAGGATCGCATGGCGTTTCAGGGCGAGTACTTCGTCGACCGCTACGGCGCCAAGGCCGCCGAACACACCCCGCCGATCAAACGCATGCTGGCCGAAGGCGTGCCGGTGGGCGCCGGTACCGACGCTACCCGGGTATCGAGCTACAACCCTTGGACATCCCTTTATTGGATGGTCAGTGGCAAGACTGTCGGCGGCATGGAGCTGCATGCCGAAGGCCTGCCTCGACAAACCGCGCTGGAACTCTTTACCCATGGCAGCGCCTGGTTCTCCTCGGAGCAGGGCAGGAAAGGCCAGATCAAGTTCGGGCAAATGGCCGATATCGCGGCCTTGAGCGCGGATTTTTTCAGTGTCGAAGAAGAAGCCATCAAGTGGATCGAGTCGGTGCTGACCGTGGTTGACGGCAAGGTCGTGTACGCCGCCGGTGATTTCGCAAAACTCGGACCGGCCAGTGTGCCGGTACTGCCGGACTGGTCGCCAGTGGTGAAAGTCCCCGGTCACTGGCGGCCGAACTCACCGTTACAGGCGCAGGTTCACCAGTGCAGCGGGCCGTGCGCCGTGCACTCCCACAGCCATGAGCGGGCGCGTTTGTCGAATGCGCCGGTCAGTGATTTTGCCGGTTTCTGGGGCGCCTTCGGCTGTTCCTGTTTTGCTTTCTGATCAATAAAAGCGTCGACCGAAGCTGAACTGCTTGCTGACCTTTTGACATTCAAACTCAAACCAAAACGAAAAAAGGGATTACCCATGGACCTCATCCAGAAAACGCTGGCCACCACGCTCCTGGCTCTTTGCGTAGGCAATGCTTTTGCCGCAGGCAGTGCGGGCGTAGAGCACAACACCCAGGCGTTCCTTGAAGCCCTGGCAGCCGGCGGTGGAAAACCGCTGGAGCAACTGAGCCCGAAGGACGCCCGTGCGGTGCTGACAGGTGCCCAGGCGTCGGTGAAGGTTGATCTGTCCGGCGTCGAAGTCAGCGACCGCTCAATCCAGGTTGGGGGGCAAAACATCAACCTGAAAATCGTCCGCCCGGCCAAGGTCAAGGGTGAGTTGCCAGTGTTCATGTTTTTCCATGGCGGCGGCTGGGTCCTGGGCGACTTCCCGACCCACCAACGCTTGATTCGCGACCTGGTAGTGGGCTCCGGCGCCGTCGCGGTGTATGTCGATTACACGCCGTCTCCGGAAGCGCAGTACCCGACAGCGATCAACCAGGCCTATGGCGCGACCCGCTGGGTGGCCGAGCATGGCAAGGAGATCGGCGTCGACGGTAAGCGGCTGGCGGTCGCCGGCAACAGCGTCGGCGGTAACATGGCGGCGGTCGTGGCGTTGATGGCCAGGGAACAGAAAGCCCCGGCCCTGCGTTTTCAGTTACTGATGTGGCCGGTGACCAATGCCGGGTTCGACAATGGCTCATACCAGCAATTTGCCGAGGGCCACTTCCTGACGAAGGGCATGATGCAGTGGTTCTGGGACAACTACACCACCAACCCGGCCGAGCGCGCACAGATCCACGCCTCGCCGCTTAACGCCAGCGCCGACCAACTCAAAGGGCTGCCGGCAGCCTTGGTGCAAACAGCCGAGTTCGACGTGTTGCGTGATGAAGGCGAAGAATATGCCCGCCATCTGGATGCGGCAGGCGTGCCGGTGACCGCGGTACGCTACAACGGCATGATCCATGATTTCGGCTTGCTCAATCCGCTGAGCTCGATTCCCGAGGTCAAGGCAGCGCTGCGTCAGGCAGCGCTGGAGCTCAAAACACACCTGAACTGAGCCGCCAGAATGAAGCCTGCCTTGCGGCAGGCTTCTCATTGATCTGACCTTACCCAAGACACAGGACAAGGATGCAAGCCTGGCAAAGTCGACCACCTCAAAGTGAATGGGTAGTTTCCCAGCCACAATGGAGCGATAACCATGCCTACCGCATCTGCAGTACCCGGCACGACTCTACTGAAACCTGTCGATCACACCCTCATCATGATCGATCACCAGTCACAAATGTCCTTCGCCACCAAATCCATCGACGCGACGAGGCTGCGCAACAATGCAGCCCTGGTTGCCAAAGCAGCCAAGGAGTTTGAGGTTGCGACCATCTTGACGACGGTCGCAGAGAAGAGCTTTTCCGGGCCTGTCTTCGACGAAATCAAGTCGGTTTTTCCCGATCAGCACGTCATTGACCGCACCAGCATGAACACTTGGGAAGATCCGCGTATTGCCGTAGAGGTGAATCGTCACGGCAAGGCCAAGATTGTGCTGGCCGGTCTATGGACATCGGTCTGTATTGTTGGCCCGGCGCTCTCTGCCCTGGATCAAGGTTTCGAGGTGTATTTCATCGCTGACGCTTGTGGTGACGTATCGGTCGAGGCTCATGAGATGGCCATTCAGCGCATGGTACAACTTGGCGCACGCCCGATGACATCCCTGCAATATCTGCTTGAGTTGCAACGTGACTGGGCCCGTACCGAAACCTGCGACGCCACGGTGAAGACCTCCATTGAAAATGGCGGCGCTTATGGTTTGGGGCTGATCTACGCCAAAACCATGTTCAACGCTTCCGAAGGCCACTGATCGTGGGTGTTGAAGTCACGCTCAAACTGGCTGCGGTTTGAATGACGGTGTCAAAACCTGAGTGAAGGTTCGTAATAACGCCCCCTGAGTGGTTAATGCTGTTCACTTAACATGATCATCAGGCAAGTACAAAATCTGTGGCGAGGGGGCTTGCCCCCGTTGGGCTGCGAAGCGGCCCCAAAACCTACCATCGGGGCGTATCAGGTAAACCACGTGCAATGGTTTTGCGACTGCTTCGCAGCCGAACGGTGGCAAGCCCCCTCGCCACGGTTTTCAATTGCCTGAAAATCGCCGTAAGTGAACAGCATTACCCTGAGTGGGGCGTTTTTTTAACCTCTGGATGAACCGCCCGGGATTTTGTAGCTGGCAACCCGAGCGGTGCAATTGCTGCAAATATTGACGGCCAGGCATCACCCATCTGCACCTGAAAACGCCGAGACAATTTCATCGATCATGACGCGGACTCTGGCGGTGTGCCGCAGGTCTGCGTGGGTCACCAGCCACACACCATAGGGTTCCGGTCGTGTGCGCTCCGGCCACAGCCTGACCAGCCCGTCTCTTTCCCCCATGTACACCGGAATTTCCCCTAAGCCTATCCCGGCAGCGATGGATCGGCGCACCAGCAGGCCGGAGCTCAGGCTCGACACGATCCGCCCGCGAGTTATCGGCTCCGACACCAGCGTCATGTCTTTGTTGCCTTGCAGATAGGGCTGGTATACCACCAGATCGTGCCCCTCGAACGCCGAGCCCGGCTCCGGGATGCCGTGTGTATCGACATACCCTTGAGACGCGAAAAGACCTACCGGCCAGCGGGCGAGCCGTCGGGCGATCAGGTCCGGGTTGTCCGGCCGGGTATTGCGCACGGCGATGTCTGCTTCGCGTTTGGACAGGCTGAGAATCTGCGTCGAGGCGTCCAGTTGCACGCGCACGTCAGGGTGCCGTTGATGCAAGCGAGCAATCGCCGGGATCAGGAAGTCGATGGCCAGAGAGTCTGTTGTGCTGACCCTGACGAGTCCGGTCAGTCGATCGTCGAGTCCTTGAATCCGGCGCTCGAGTTCGAGCGCTGAATGTTCCATTTTTTCCACTGCCTGCAACGCCGCTTCGCCGACTACCGTCAATGCATAGCCCTCGGAGGTGCGCAGAAACAGCTTGGCACTCAGGGACTTCTCCAGCGCAGTGATCCGCCGGCCCACTGTCGCCTGATCGACACACAGCACCCGCGCTGCCCCTCGAAGCGTCGACTCTCGACACACCGCCAGAAATACCCGTGCATCATCCCAGTTCATACGGCTCCCCTGGTGCTGCAAATATGCATCAGACCAACGTGAAATCGCTGCGTTACTGTAGCAATAAATCGCGATAGGTTGATGGCCAGTATCAACCCACGGGACAGCTTTCATGCATAGCACTTCGACCAACCGGCAAAGCACGATCTGGCCGCCCATATTCGCCGGGCTTTGCGCCAGCCTGGTCAGTATCGGGCTCGCGCGGTTTGCTTACACGCCGTTGATTCCATCATTAATCCAGGCTCACTGGTTTTCGGCCAGCGACGTGGTGTACCTCGGTGCTGCCAACCTGATTGGCTATTTGATCGGTGCACTGATCGGCCGGCCACTGGCCCAGCGCATGTCCAACAAATCGGCCTTGAGGCTAATGATGGTCGCCGTGACCTTATCGTTTTTCGCCTGTGGGTTTCCGTTGTCGGTGAGTTGGTTCTTTGGATGGCGCCTGCTGTCGGGCATTGCCGGAGGCGCAATCATGGTCCTGGTGGCCGCGACGGTGTTGCCCCATGTGCCGGCAGCTAGCCGAGGCCTGGCCAGTGGCGCGATTTTTCTGGGCATCGGATTTGGCATTGCCGGATCGGGGACGATTGTTCCGCCATTGCTCAGCCTTGGTTTGCAGCAAACCTGGTTTGGCCTCGGTCTGCTGGCTCTGTTTCTGACCGCCATGAGCTGGTTCGGCTGGCCGTCAGACGCGCACCCTGCGATCGCGACGACACCCGACAGGACTGCGCAACGGACTGATCGGCGCGTCTACCTGTTGTTCGCCCAGTACGCGTTCATGGCCGCCGGACTTGTGCCAGCGATGGTCTTCCTGGTGGATTACGTGGCCCGCGGGCTCGGTGCCGGCGCGCACATCGGTGCAATGATCTGGGTGATGTATGGCGTTGGCGCGATTATCGGGCCGGTGAGTTATGGCTATCTGGCCGATCGATTTGGCGCGAAGCTGAGTATTCAACTGGTGTTGGTTGCGCAGGCGATTGCCGTGGGCCTGTTGTCAGTCTCCAGTTCTTTTGCAGCGTTGGCCTTGCTGGCGGTGATCCTCGGCTCGTTTCCACCGGGAATCGTCCCCTTGGCGTTGGCACGGGTTCACGAACTGGTCCCGCACCATCACCAGCAGCAAATTGCCTGGAGTCGTGCCACGGTTTCGTTCGCTACATTCCAGGCCATCGCCGGGTTCGCGTATTCAGCGCTGTTTAATATCAGCGGCGGGCGTCACGCTTTGTTATTCGTTATCGCGGCTGGCGCGATAGTCGTAGCGTTGCTGCTGGAGCAGGGGATGCGTCTGATCAAATGCGGCAGGTCGTAGCAACTACGAGCTGCTCACGATCAACTCTCCACGGCGGCCTGCAACCACTCCCTCAACGCACGGATTTTCGGTAGCTGCGCCCGTTGTGGCGGGTAGATCAAAAAGTAGGAAATGCCCTGATTGAGTTCGATATCGAACGGTGCGACAAGCACCCCATCGTTCAGGCTTTCGCGCACCAGATTGAGGTCGCCCAATGCGACACCGTGCCCGCGCGTCGCCGCCGATAGCGCCAGATCCAGGGTGTCGAATGACTGGCCTCGATGAGCCGCTACCCCCTCGACACCCGCCGCCTCCAGCCCTGAACAGGAAAGCAATGCAGCAGCGGCAGATGCTTGAGGTCGGCAGGTTCGGTCAGCTTTCTCGCCAGTTCCTTCGTACAGATCGGCGTTAACCGTTCCGGCATCAAGGGAATGGCCTCGACGTCTTTCCAGTCCCCGCGACCTTGAATGATCGCGGCGTCCACGTCGCTGTCTTCAAATCGCGGCTCTCACGCATCGTAGGTGGTCACGCGCACGTCCATGGCCGGCATTACCGTGCGCAGCTCCGGCAACAGCGGCAAAAACCAGCGCGTCGCCAAGGTGGGAGGCATGCGCAGGGTCAGCACCTGGCCGGCGTTGCGCAGGCTGTTGCACAGGGTGGTCAGGCGGGCAAAGGCGTCATCGACCACGGGTAGCAGCGCTTCGCCTTCCGTCGCCTGCCGCTCGCCTGATCTTTTTGGAAGGCACTGCCATGAACCGGAACGTGATCTATCACGCTTATTCGTTGTTGTCCAAGCGGCGCCAGGACTGGGGGCTGGAGCAGCCCTTCTTAGTATCTCCAGTTCAAAGAAGTGCCGATCAAATGCTTGTCGAGCTGGCACCGCTGGCTCAAACCCATCTTACTAATCTAAAGACCGCCACATGACCGCCACTATTACTCTCAGCCTGGCCGGTGGGCCAGATGCTGTTCGAGTGCTATGCAAGCCACACACTCAACAACCCTGCGCCCAACGCGACCAACGCCGTATTGATGCAGACCAGCGCGAAGCCGAACCTGACCAGTTCTCCTTCTTCCCTGGCCTGGGTTTTGGCAAGCCCCAGGATCAGCATGACAACCGACAGCGAGCCCAGCGCGGCATGCCCTGCCGAGCTGTTCTGCACCGCTGCCAGCAACAGGCGGGAGGACTCGGGCAGCATCGCGATGGCCGGCATGAAGATCGCGTTGCCGCCAACATTCGACCCGGTCATGTAGCCGGACAGCGCGCCAAACAGGGCAACCAGCGACGTCGCGGCAGCGGGCGACAGGCCCGCGAGCATTTGCATCAAGCCCGTCAGGAACCCGGCCTTGACCATCATCTGCGACATCGCGAGAAAGAAGAAAATGGTCAGCAGTGGCCGCTTCGCCCGTGCCATCAACGCAACCGGCATGCTGACCTCAAGCGCTGTCTGGCGTTGTGTGTTGCGCGCGTGAAACCCCAACCCGATCAGCACCAGAACCAGCGCCAGTCCCGGTGAGGCGAGTGGCTTCCAGGTGACTTGGGTGCCCTGTACGACCCAGTTATCCTGCCAGGAGGTGATCGTCCAGACGATCTTCAACGCGACAATGCAGACAATCAGCACCAGATACGGCCATGCCTGACGCGGCCATTGCACTGCACTGCGCTCACTATCGTTGCGATGCAGACGCCACAGCCCGGCAGAAAGTACAGCCGCTGCGGTCACCAGGCCCGCAGCAACACCGGCCACTTCCGGCCCCAGCCATCGGCTGACACTGTAAAGCACGCCCACAAACACTAGCCAGAAAGCGCCCAGTGCCGTCCATTCCCGGGAATCACGAACGCCTGCCAGGTATAACGCGATGGCACTGAGCACCAGAAAAACCGGGGCGCTGGTCAGTGCCGAGGTCGAAGCCAGCGCGGGTGCGTCCAGGTGAACCAGCGAGGCGCCAATGACCGTTGCCAACCCCAGTGTTCCCCACGGCATGATTGCCATGCCAGTCAGTGCTATTCGTAGCGCGACCCGACGTTCGAAGAGACTGAGCAGCAGCGGTACCGTAGCGATCAACGACACGCCGAAGCCGGTCATCGCTTCGAGCAACGGTGCCAGTCCAAGGACGATGAACGCTACCTGGTCGCCACGTCTGAGCCCCAATGATTGCACCCATTGGCTCAGCGCCAGGTTAACGCCCATGCGCTCGATAAAAATCACGAAGAGCAAACCCGGAACGATCACGAACGCCGTGCTTGCAAACAGCACGGCCGTGTCCTGAGCGGCGGCCACCATACTGTCCGGGCGCCACGCATCGGCGGCGCCGGCGAGCCATAGCACCACCACCAATAGCGTGCCTGCAATGGCGGCGTGAACGGGTGGCCGACGCAGCACGACAAGCATGGCTGTAACCAACAGGACAGGGGAAAGATGGAACAGTGCGAGCATACCGATATCATCCTGTGTGAGTACCCAACGAGGGCTGCGTCTGCAGCCTGCTGGCAAGATAATATTTCTCTCGGCTAGATAAAGGGCCGCAGTTTTCTGCTAGTTTTCGAGAAAATTTCTCACGGGTTCATCATGGCAAAAAACGACGCTGCACCTGAATCGCTGGACAAATTCGACCGCGCCATCCTGGAACTCGTACAGCGCGACAACACCATGCCACTGCGCCTGATGGCCGAGCAGGTCAACCTCTCCACGGCCGCCGTGCAGCGCCGCATCAAGCGGATGGAGGAGGGTGGTGTCATCACAGGCAACGTAGCCATCGTGGATCCCACCGCCGTGGGACGGCCGATCACGATCATTGTGGAAGTGATGACCGAGCGCACCAGTATCAAGGAACTGGAGGCGATGAAGGCACACTTCGCTGTGCCCGAGGTGCAGCAGTGCTATTACGTCACTGGCGAAGTGGATTTCGTCCTGGTGTTAACCGTTGCCAGCATGAATGAATACCAGGCGTTGGCGCGGCGATTGTTTGCCGAAAACCCCAACGTGACCTGGTTCAAGACAATCGTGGCACTGGACCGTGTGAAAGTCGGGTTTGAGGTGCCTAGCGTGCTGTGATGACCTCTGGTTCAGGGGCGTCTTGCGGATCGAACTTGTTCAGGGTTTTAGCGTGTGCCCATCGTCCATTGAGGGCACGTCCGATGGTTTCTTCTCGGGAACAACGAAACTCACTCTCGTGCTGGTGAGGATGTGGTGAGTCGGGTCTGCCCCTTCCAGAAGCACCCGATGATTACCATCCCGATCCCTGACCACCTCATCGCCGGGCAGGGTTTACTTAGCTTAAAAGATCACTGTATCGGAGTTTATTGTTGGATCTGTGTCTGACTGTCCGCCCCTTCGCTCGCTAGCATGGATGCTCTGGCGGCGAAAAACGTGATGAAATCTTCAACCAGACGCTGATACCGATCAGCGCTAAGAGGGATCGAAATGTTCGACAGTACCGCGGTGCTCACTGTTTTCTGGGTTTATCTGGCGGGCGTAGTGATTCCGGGGCCGAACTTCGTCGCCGTTGTTCACAAGGCAGTAGCCGCAACACGTGCCGAGGCGTTGGCGTTAGTCGCCGGTATAGTGACCGTGAACCTGCTCTGGTCTGGCTGTGCGATCACAGGCCTGGGCCTTGTGTTTGCAGCCTTCCCATGGGCAGCACTGGTTATGAAGATAATGGGTGCGGCGTACCTGATGTGGTTTGGCGTACGCCTGATCGTTAAAGCAGGCAAGCATCCCGCCTTACGGCCTTGTGAGGGCACGGTTGGCAGCGTCCGGAAATCTTTCTTTCAGGGTGTCGTCACCAACATCGGCAATCCTAAATCCATGGCCTTCTACGCCGCCGTCTTTTCAGCAGCAGCCCCCGCCCACCCCTCGATCAGCACCTTCGTCTCAATGCTGGCGGTTGTGGTGGTCGTTTCGCTGACCTGGTATGGACTGGTTGCGGTGGCTTTGTCACAACCAAGGATTTCCTCGGCATATCAGAAGGCTCGGAAAGTGATTGATCGCCTGTGCGGTGGTCTGATTCTTGGCCTGGGAGTACGACAGCTGACCTAAGTATTGAATCGACCGCGAGAGGTGGGGAGACTCCGCTATCGGCCAAGATGAGCCGCTCAATCAAGGACGGTTTACGGTCAAATTTTCGGATGGCGCGGTCTGTGTGCCAGCTTGATGAGCGGCAAATTCCTCCGTTCCAAACCTTTGTAGCTGCAGGCCGATATTACTCAGTCTCTCCAAGCGGGCGCTTTCTCCCAGCACATAAGGCTTCTGCTCTTGACGCGGAAGAAAACCCTGATGCATCCGCACCTCAAAAATTGTCCGTGAAACCCCGTTGATACTTTCTACAAAGGATGTCGAAATCGGTGAGCGCTGAACGCTTGCTTGATGTACCACCGCCCCCACTTCCGTTTCCGTTCCTCGAATCCTGAGCAATGCCCACTCTTTTCCAGGTGAGCCAGACATGACCAGTTCAACGCAGACGCCTCCATTCCCTTCGTAACCTCGTACGATTGGCCTTTCTAAGCTGGAGGCGGCATAACAATAATTACCCGCACAAAGCCCTGCCACTGTTGCGATGATTACCAATGGCGAAATGAGCGCTTTCAAGCACGACATGCTGCTTTCTCAATGAACAAGGCAGCGCAGCATAGAAAACTCTAAGCTGTTGACCTATAGCACTGCTTATCCATAAGCTGTGCATATGACGTACAGCTCAGACGATGTCTTCCCTCCCTTCGAAGCCCTGCAAGCTGCCATTACCGCCGCCAGAACCGGCTCCTTCACTGCTGCGGCAGCGGAACTGGAAGTTACCCATGCGACCATCAGCCGACGTGTGGAAATGGCTGAAAAATGGTTTCAATGCTCCTTGTTCGACCGCCATGCGCGCGGTGTCACCGTTACGGCAACGGGCCAAATCGCCCTGGCCAAAGTCGCTCATGCCTTCGAACAACTGAAACAAGCGCGACAGCCCCGGCCCGTCGGCCAAATCTTGCCCATTGTCAAATTGGCCACTACGTCATCCTTCGCACGTTTCTGGTTGATCCCGCGACTGTCCGAACTGGAAGGTACGACTAAGGATTTACGTATTGAGCTGGTCACCTCAGCGCTCAATGCCAGCCTTTCCTCAGGCGAGGTCGATCTGGCCATCAGATACGGGCGTGGACAATGGAATGACGGAGACGAGGAACCACTATTCGAGGAGTCGCTTTGCCCCGTGGCGTCACCCGAAGTACTCGCCATGAACGAACAGCCGTTGTCCTTGATACAGGACACTGCGCTACTACACACCGGCGACACGACACTGTGGCGAGCGTGGATGAGCCATCACGGCAAACGCCTGACTTCGAAGCCCATCGACAGGGTGATGGGTGACTACGCCCAGGCAATCGAAGCCGCCCGCTCAGGATTGGGCATCGCACTCTGGAATCCGGCGATTCACGCCCTTGATGCATTCAATGGACAATTGATTGCGTTAAACGAATTGAGCTGCCCAAGCCCGCTGAGGTTCTTCCTGTTGTCGAAGCCTGGCCCGGCTCATACACCACCAATGAGGGTTCGGTCGAGACTTCGCCGGTTATTGAGTGATGGCTTCATCCTGAACAAGTGACTATCCCTGTGCTTTCTTCAGCCCTTTCAAGCGCACATTCGCCCTTTGCACAGCGGCCATTTTTTCAGGCCGCTTCATGCGTTTCCATTTTCTGATGTCTTCCTTGCTTCGCCCGCAGCTCACACATAGCTCACCACTGAGCTGGCAAACTGAGATGCAGGGATTCTCGATTTCTTTAGCCATTGTCAGACACCTTTGGCCACGCGTGATTGAGTCAGGCGGGTTTTCCAGTCGCCTCCGTGAATTCGCTGACACTCCTCCTCAGAGTCGAAGAGGACACTGTGGCCTGAAGGGATCAGGTCGATGTTGGCCTCATTCAACGCGATGGCCGTCAACTCAAAGATGCGCGCCTTAGCGTCAACCAGGGCGAGCTTTCTGTCAGCCAGGGTCTCGAATACCCAGATTACCTTCAGGGTTTGAGCCAACGCGTTCAGGTCAGCGATGTGGGTGAGCCAAGCAAAGCCTTTGATTTCACCTTTTGCTGTTTCGCACGCCTCGGTGAGCGCGCTTATCAACCGACGTTCGATTCGTGCCAGTTCACGTTTCCCTAGAGGCATTACAGGTTCCTTTGGAGACAATAGTGGGGAGGCGCTGAATCAGACAGGTCGAAAATCGACCGTCAGATGGCTGACTTCGTGAACCGGCTTGAGTTGTTCACGAATGTTATCGGCGTTCGCAGTGGCCTCACCAAGGACGCTGACGATGGCCGCATGGGCTTGCGGTCCAACCCGCCAGAATCGGCGGACGGAGGGATTATCCACGCGCCCTTATCGGAAAAATAGATCCGTCCCCTTTTCGCTTTCTTTTTGCTTTTCGTTCATGGTTTTAGCGTGTGCCCAACGTCCATTTGGGGTGCATCCGATGATTTCTTCTCGGGAACTATGAAACTCACTGTGGTGCTGGTGAGAATGTGGTGGGTCGGGTCGGCCACTTCCAATAGTACCCTGTGAGTTCCGGGAGTCAGTCCCACCAGGATAATCGGGTCTTCGCTGGAATGCGCCCATGTACCTTTCCAGTCATCGACGGTCACGTGGAGGTGGCCCAGACGTGGTGAAACGTCGCCAGCGGCTTTGCCAAACACCGGCATGATCCTGGCGTGCTCTGTCCGAAACTGAATGATGACAACACCGCGGGCGAGCGGCTCGGCAAGCGGCGCAAAGGCAATGAGTTTTACCGGCTTCTCGGATTCCAATGGGAGTATGTCCGGTGGATGATCGGTACCTGCTTCTCCTTGACCGAATGCTGCAATGCAAAAAAAGCCCGCCGATGCGAAGACAAACAGATTTCTGATAGCGAAGGACATGGCGTTTTTCTCCCATGTGATCTTACTTAAGGCTAGATTAACTCGACCGGTTGTCTATGGCGTAGAGTAGTGGCGCATCGGTTCCTTCGTGGCCGAAAACGCATGAAATTTATGTCGCAGTACAAATGGGCGGAGTGAGGCGTTCCGAGTTTTATCCAGGACCTGTAACGATAAAATCTCAGGTATTTAACATCCCTTCGACTTTACGTTTGACTTCACATGTCGGAGATCCGCGAAACGCTGGTTTTATTGGGCTCAAGGCGGCTGATTGACGTTTTCACATGAATGGTCTGTACAACTATTCTCGAAAATTCAAGTGGTCAGTTTGTGCTCCTGTATTAAAGATGCGGCACCCCAGCGCATATATGTTGCCCCACGCTCATATCTCACCGAAGCTATCCTCCATCAGCCCGCCGCCGTCGAGATGGACCTCCAGTCAATGCAAACCCCCAGCCAATCCCAACGCCCCCTCTGGAAAACCTACCTGCTTTTCCTCGCCCCGATGGTGCTGTCGAACTTCCTGCAATCGATGTCCGGCACGGTCAACAGCATCTACATCGGCCAGATGCTCGGCACTCAGGCGCTGGCGGCGGTGTCGGGGATGTTCCCCATCGTGTTTTTCTTCATCGCCCTGGTCATCGGCCTCGGCGCTGGCGCCGGGGTGTTGATCGGGCAGGCCTGGGGTGCACGAGAAATGCACATGGTGAAGGCGATTGCCGGGTCGACCTTGTTGCTGGGGTTGTTGATCGGGTTGCTGGCGGCGGTGTTGGGCAGTGTGTTTGCGCGGTCGGCGTTGGTGGGGTTGGGGACGCCGGCGGATGTGCTGGATGATGCGGTGGCATATGCCCATGTGATGTTGTGGATCATGCCCTCGCTGTTGGTGTTCGTGTTGTTTACCCAGTTGCTGCGCGGGGTCAGTGATACCTTGTCGCCGTTGTTGGCGCTGGTGGTGTCGACCTGTGTCGGGCTGGCGCTGACGCCGGCGTTGATTCGCGGGTGGCTGGGGTTGCCGCCGATGGGGATTCAGAGTGCGGCGTTCGCCGGGTTGGCGGGGAATCTGGTGGCGATGGGGTTGCTCGCCTGGCGGTTGCTCGGCAAGGGCCATCCGCTGGCGCCGGACCGGGAGTTTTTTGCTGCGATGAAGCTGGACATGGCGATTCTCGGCAAGGTGCTGCGTATCGGTTTGCCGACGGGTTTGCAGATGGTGGTGTTGTCGCTGTCGGAGCTGGTGATTCTGGCGCTGGTGAACCAGCACGGTTCCCAGGCGACGGCGGCGTACGGGGCGGTGACGCAGATCGTCAATTACGTGCAGTTTCCGGCGCTGTCGATTGCGATCACTGCGTCTATCCTCGGAGCGCAGGCGATCGGGGCAGGGCGGGTCGAGCGCATGGGGCCGATTTTGCGCACGGGTTTGATGATCAACCTGTGTCTGACCGGCAGCCTGGTGCTGTTGGGGTATTTGCTGTCGCCGTGGTTGCTGGCCTCGTTCCTTACCGAAGAGTCGACGCTTACCCTGGCCGAACACCTGTTGCACATCATGCTCTGGAGCCTTTTGGTGTTCGGCTTCCAGGCGATCATCGGCGGAATCATGCGCGCCAGCGGCACGGTGATGGTACCGGTGGCGATTTCGATTGTCTGTGTGGTCGGGGTGCAGGTGCCGGCTGCCTATCTGCTGGACTCGATGTTCGGGCTGCCCGGGGTGTGGATGGCGTTTCCGGTGGCGTACCTGGGGATGCTGCTGTTGCAGACGCTGTATTACCGGTTGGTCTGGCGGCATCAGAAGATTGAGCGGTTGATCTAGGCGGCCAGGGCGCTTGCTGCCAGTGAGCGTCGGACCGAGAATTTGGGGGTGGTGAACCGACAGGCGCGTGCGCCTGGGGAGGCCTACCTATGATTTCCTCATCAAAGACCCTTTTGCAGGACCGCGCTGCAGCCGGTCGGCGGCTGGTGGAGTATTTGCACCACTATGCGCGTCGTCCCGACGTCATCATTCTTGCCTTGCCCCGGGGCGGGGTGCCGGTGGCTTATGAAGTGGCCATGGCCCTGGAGGTTCGCCTCGACCTGATGCTGGTGCGCAAGCTCGGCGTGCCATCATTCCCTTGCGGGAGCTGGGTTGCCAGCGATGGCGGCAGGTCAGCCGCCATGGATGTTGGATGTGATGGCCCCATCGCCGGCAGGCCAGCTCCCACAGGTATCTGTGGCGAACACAACATCCGGGCATCACACAAATCCCTTGTGGGAGCTGGCTTGCCGGCGATGGCGGAGTGCCGGTCGCCATGGATGTTGGATGTGAGAACACCATCGCTGGCAAGCCAGCAACACGGGAGGATGGGCGATGGTCGTAATGCTGTACCTGGGGTGGAAGGAACGGCGGATGTTTGCTTTAGTCCACTGAGGCCAGTCTCGCTGTACAACGCCTCAACTCATGACGGGAGCCCCGCCCGGAGAGTTCGATGAATCCTCGATTGCCGTATTTCGTCGCCTTGGCCGGCGTTTTCGCGCTGGGCCTTGTGCCGTGCGCCGGGGCCGTCGAGTACACCTCGGTGAACACCACCGCCAGCACCATCAGTTTTACCTACCATCAGATGGGGTCGAAAAATTACGGCACCTTCAACAAGTTTGAGGCGAAGCTGGTTTTCGATACGCAAAACCCCGAGGCGGCCCTTGCCGCGATGACCATTGACTTGAAGAGCATCGACGCCGGCGACAGTGATGCCAATGTCGAGTTGCAAAAGACCGCGTGGTTCGACACTGAAAACTTTCCGGTGGCGACCTTTGAGTCGACGGCGGTCAAGGATCTCGGTGACAGTCGCTATGTGTTCACCGGCAATCTCAGCCTCAGGGGGCTGACCCGGGAGGTGAGTGTGCCGGTGCTGCTGAAGGCGGAGAATGCCGTGGGGATCTTCGATGGCGAGCTGACGCTCAATCGCAATGACTTCAAGGTGGGCGAGGGGGAATGGGCGGACAGTATGGTGTCCAACGAGATCAATATTCGCTTTCGGATGGTAGCGCCGCAGCGGTGAGACGCACCCGGAACCCTTTACCGGGCGATCACCGTTATGTGAGCCACCCAGCCCCAACTAATGCGCACGGTCTTGCCAAAATGTGTCGGCTTCGACGAAAATGAGAGTCATTATCAAATAACTCTTGTGTCGGGTCGTTCCAATGTCCTCTGCTGATCTGTCGTTGCAACACGCCGTGCATTCGCTTTACGAGGACCATCACCGCTGGTTGTGCGGCTGGCTGCGCCAACGCCTCGGTTGCGTCGAGCATGCGGCGGACCTGGCCCAGGACACCTTCATTCGCGTGCTCACCCAGCGCAAGACCCTCGAACTGCGCGAGCCCCGCGCCTACCTGAGCACCATTGCCCGTAGCCTGATGATCGACATGTTCCGCCGTCGGGCGCTGGAGCAGGCCTGGCTGGAAACCCTGGCAGCCACCCCTGAACCGGTGGCGGTGTCGCCGGAAACCCGTGAGTTGGTGATCGAGACCCTGATGGAAATCGACCGGTTGCTCGATGGCCTGGGTGAGCGCACCCGCGAGATTTTCCTGCTGGCTCAGCTCGATGGCCTCAGTTACGTCGAGATCGGCCGGCGCTTGAAAGTCTCGGTCACCACCGTGAAAAAGCATGCGGTGCGCGCCCTGACACACTGCCTGTTGCTGATCGAGGACTGAGCCATGGTGCGCCCGCAACCGTTGGATCACGCCACCCTCGAAGCCGCCGCACGCTGGTATGTCGACCTGCGCGACGAGGCGCCGGACGAGGCCGTCCGCGAGGCCCATCGGCGCTGGCTGGAGCGTGATCCACGGCATCTGCAGGCCTGGGAACGCCTGGCGCGCCTGCAAGACAAACTCGGCCAGATCAGCCCCGGCATGGCCCGGCCGACTCTCGCCAGCGCCAGGGCCAAACGCCGGGATGTACTCAAGGTACTGTCGATTTTGCTGATGGCGAGCGGGGCGGGTGCAGTGGCCTGGAACACCACGGCGCTGCCGACCCTGATGGCCGATCAGCGTACCGGGACGGGCGAGCGCCGCCGTGTACGCCTGGACGATGGCAGCCAATTGCAACTCAACACCGCGACGGCCGTGGACATCCGCTACAGCGAAAACCTGCGCGAAGTGCGTTTGCTCAAGGGTGAAATCCTCATTGAGACGGCCCGTGATGCGCTGGCGCGGCCTTTCGTTGTTCACACGGGGGAAGGCAGCATCCGCGCCCTGGGCACGCGGTTCAATGTGCGCAGTGAAGCGGGGCGCACGCTTGTCAGCGTGCAGGAGCATGCCGTGGAGGTGCGCGCGCTCAGCTTGGTGGGTCCGGCGGTGCGGGTCGACGCCGGGCAGCAGGTGAGCTTTCGCCAGGACAGTATCGAGTCCGTGCAGCAGGCCAATCCACAGGCCGATGCATGGACTCGCGGCATGCTGGTGGCCAATGATTGGCGGCTGGCCGATTTCATCAGGGAGTTGCAGCGTTATCGTCCGGGCCACTTGGGGTGTGATCCGGCGGTCGCGGCGCTGCGCATCTCCGGGGCGTTTCATCTGGGCGATACCGACACGGTGCTGGACAACCTGACGTCCACCTTGCCCGTGCGCATTCGCCGATTCAGTCGCTATTGGGCCACGGTAGAACCGGTTTAAGTATGCAGACAGAAATATTTCGCGAAGGGGTTGTTGATTTTGATTCTCGTTCGACTTTGTAGGTAGAGGCGCAACAGACGCCGCCATTGACTGCCAACGGGCGAAAGGAAACTGCATGACCCCTTGCAATCCCCACCTGCACATTTGTTCTACCCAGCCATCCATCAAGTCTTTGAACCGCGCAGTGCAGGCTGCAGTGTTGGGGATGGCGCTGGCCGTACCACTGGGCATGGCGGTGCTGGCGCAACCGGCCTGGGCGCAAACCGATGTCCAGGCACAGTTCAACATTGCGGCCGGTCCGCTGGACTCGGCGTTGACCCAATTTGCCGCCACAGCCGGTGTCACCGTTTCATTCGACCCGGCCCATGCCAGTGGCCAGAGGACTGCTGGCTTGCAGGGCCGCTACCCGGTTGATGCCGGGTTGCGGCAGTTGCTGGGCGGAACCAGGCTGGAAGCGGTGCGTCACGACAATGGCAGCTATTCGCTGCTGCCAATGGTGGCCAGCGGTGAAGCGCTGCAACTGGGCGCTACCAGCATTTCCGGCGTGGTCACTGAGTCGGCCTATGGCCCGGTCGACGGCTACGTCGCCACCCACAGCGCCACCGCTACCAAGACTGACACGCCGATCCTGGAGATCCCGCAGACCATCAACGTGGTCACTGCCGATCAGGTGGAAGCCCAGGGCGCCCGCAACCTGACCCAGGCCCTGCGCTATACACCGGGGCTGAACACCGGCGGATTCACCGATCGCAATTCGATCGCCGATGAAATCACCAGCCGTGGTTTCGCCCCGACGCCGCTGTATCTGGACGGCGCGTATATCCCCTATGCCGGCAGCCTGGGTGGCGCGCCGCAAATCGATCCATACACCCTGGAACGCATTGAAGTGCTCAAGGGCCCGTCGTCGGTTCTGTATGGGCAAAACCAGCCCGGCGGCCTGATCAACATGGTGTCCAAGCGGCCTACGACCGAGCAGCAAAACCAGGTCAAACTGGGCGCGGGCAGTTACCACCGGGTCAACGGTGCCTTCGACACCAGCGGCCCGCTCGACGAGCAGAAGCAGTTCAGCTATCGCCTGGTGGGTGTCGCGGACAAAGGCAACGAACAGGTCGACCACAACAACAGCCAGCGCATGCTGCTGGCGCCAAGCCTGACCTGGGACATGAATGACGACACGTCCCTGACCCTGCTGGCGCAGGCCCAGCGCGATGACGGCGTTCCGGATTATCAGTCGCTGCCGCGAATCGGCTCCCTGGATCGCGGCCCGAATGGCGAGAGAATCAACCGCCACTTTTTCTCCGGCGACACCAACTTCAACGACTACAAACGCGATCAATACGTCTTTGGCTATGACTTCAGCCACGACTTCAGCGAAGACCTCAAGTACCGCTCCACCGCGCGTTACACCGACGTGCGCGACCGCTACAAAGGCTTCTACCTGCGAAGCTTCGTCACCGAGGCGGGGGTGACCGATTTCACCCGCGCCAACCGTGCCAAGGTCGACTGGCGCCAGCACAACATCGCCTACACCATCGATAACAACCTGGAATACCAATTCAACACCGGCGCCTTGGAGCACACCACCCTGGCGGGGGTGGACTACCGCCATTTCTCCCGCAAGTACGACGGTTACAACGCCAACAACGTGTTGCCGGTCGATCTGTATGGCAAGAACAACTACGACACCAGCAGCGTGACGCCGACGCTCACCACGCAATGGGACAACACCCTGCGCCAGACCGGCGTGTACCTGCAGGATCAGATCAAGCTGGATCAGTGGATCCTGACCATCGGTGGTCGCCAGGACTGGGCGGAAGTCGACAACAAGGATCTGCTGGCCTCTACCCGCGAAGACAAGCGCGACAATAAGTTCACTGCACGGGTGGGCCTGACCTACGTCACCGATTTCGGCCTGGCGCCCTATGTCAGCTATTCCGAGTCCTTCCTGCCGACCATGGGCACTGCTGCCCCCCAGCGTGGCGGCAAGGCGTTCGAGCCGACCGAGGGTGAGCAATACGAAGTGGGGGTGAAGTACCAGCCGTTCGAGAAGACCCTGATAACCGCTTCGGTCTATCAGATCAAACAGAAAAACGTGCTGACCGGCGACGACGACTATCCGGAGTTCATGTCCCAGGCCGGAGAAATGCGCTCGCGCGGCGTCGAACTGGAAGTCAAATCGAGCATCGACAACGTCGACGTACTGGCTGCTGCCAGCTACATGGATTCGTTCTACACCAAGGATACCTGGGGCAATCAGGACAATCGCAACGAAGCCCAGTCGCCGGTAGCGGCGGCACTATGGGTGGACTATCACCTTACCCAGGCCAGCCTCAACGGCCTGACCTTCGGTGCCGGAGCCCGCTACACCGGGCGCAAGCCGGGTGATGCGGCCAACTCGTTCGACGTGCCGTCCTACGTCGTCTACGACGCCACCGTCAGCTACGACATGGGCAAGCTCGACCCGAGCCTGCGCGGCCTGCAGAGTCGTCTGAACGTGCAGAACATCTTCGACCGCGAGTATGTGTCGGACTGCAACTATTCGTTTGGCTGCTACTACGGACAGGAGCGGGTGGCGTCGGTCGAGATGACTTACGACTGGTAGTGTTCGGCGTCGTCGCGGCTCACGCCATCGCGAGCATGCTCGCTCCTACAGTGAATCTGCAATGCGCACGAAATCTTTGTACGGCCACAGATCCCTTGTGGGAGCTGGCCTGCCGGCGATGGCGGTGTGTCAGTCGCCCTTGATGCTGGATGTGCCGGCCTCATCGCGAGCATGCTCGCTCCTACAGTGAATCTGCAATGCGCACGAAATCTGTGTACGGCCACAGATCCCTTGTGGGAGCTGGCCTGCCGGCGATGGCGGTGTGTCGGTCGCCCTTGAAGCTGGATGTGCCGGCCTCATCGCGAGCATGCTCGCTCCTACAGTGAATCTGCAGTGCACACGAAATCTGTGTACGGCCACAAATCCCTTGTGGGAGCTGGCCTGCCGGCGATGGCGGTGTGTCAGTCGCCCTTGATGCTGGATTTGCCGGCCTCATCGCGAGCATGCTCGCTCCTACAGTGAATCTGCAATGCGCACGAAATCTGTGTACGGCCACAGATC
>NZ_JBWKOF010000023.1:36707-70016 GCF_059415945.1 Pseudomonas sp. GW821-FHT09H03
CCCTTGTGGGAGCTGGCCTGCCGGCGATGGCGGTGTGTCGGTCGCCCTTGATGCTGGATGTGCCGGCCTCATCGCGAGCATGCTCGCTCCTACAGTGAATCTGCAGCGCACACGAAATCAAATCATCTGCGGCAACTTGTCGAGCATCTTGTCGAGGGTGATCGGATACTCGCGCACGCGAATGCCCGTGGCGTTGTAGATGGCATTGGCGATCGCCGCGCTGACCCCGCAGATGCCCAGTTCGCCGACACCCTTGGCTTTCATCGGCGATGAGACGGGGTCGGCTTCATCGAGGAAAATCACTTCCTGGTGCGGGATGTCCGCATGCACCGGCACCTCGTAGCCGGCCAGGTCGTGATTGACGAAATAGCCCAGGCGCTTGTCCACCGCCAACTCCTCCATCAGCGCGGCACCAACGCCCATGGTCATTGCGCCGATCACCTGGCTGCGCGCCGAGGTCGGGTTGATGATGCGACCGGCTGAACACACGGCGAGCATCCGGCGCACGCGGGTTTCACCGGTCGCGCTGTCTACCGCGACTTCGACAAAGTGTGCGCCGAAGGTCGACTGCTGGTACTTCTTGCTCAGTTCGGCGAACTCGATGGAATCCTCGGCGACCAGTTCGCCAGCCTGCGCGGCATTGCGCAGGGGTATGCGTTTATCGCCTGAATGCACTTCGCCGTCGGCGAAAACGGCATCCCCCAGGGACACGCCGAGTCGTTGCGCCACCGCCTCGCGCAATTTGACGCAGGCGGCATAGACGCCTGCCGTCGAGCAATTACCGCCGAACTGGCCGCCCGAGCCCGCCGATACGGGATAGCTGGAATCACCCAGGCGCACCACCACATTGTCCAGCGTGACGCCCATCATTTCTGCGGCGGTCTGGGCGATGATGGTGTAGCTGCCGGTGCCGATATCGGTCATGTCGGTTTCCACGGTGACGATGCCTTGCTCGTTGAGCCGTACCCGGGCGCCCGATTTCACCGTCAGATTGTTGCGAAAGGCCACCGCCATGCCCATGCCGATCAACCAGCGGCCTTCTCGCCGGGTCCCTGGCTGCTCATTACGACGATCCCAGCCGAAATGCTCGACGCCGGTGCGCAGGCACTCGATCAGGCGCCGCTGGGAAAAGGGTCGCTGCGGATTGACCGGATCGACCTGGGTGTCGTTGCGCAGGCGAAACTCGACCGGGTCGAGCTGCAGTTTTTCCGCCATCTCGTCCATGGCGATTTCCAGCGCCATCATTCCCGGGGTCTCGCCCGGTGCGCGCATGGCGTTGCCCTCCGGCAGGTCGAGGGTCGACAGGCGCATGGTCACCCGACGGTTTTCCCCGGCGTACAGCAGTTTGCTTGGCTGCGCGGCCAGTTCGAGCTTGCCGCCGGGCAGGTCGCCGGACCAGCCTTCATGGGCGATGGCGGTGATCTTGCCGTCCGCGGTGGCGCCGATGCGGATACGCTGGATAGTGGCCGGGCGGTGCGTGCAATTGTTGAAGATCAGCGGCCGCGTCAGCGCGACTTTCACCGGCCTGCGGGCCATGCGCGCACCGAGGGCGGCGAGCAGGGCATCGCTGCGGATGAACAGCTTGCCACCGAAACCGCCGCCAATGTACGGGGAGATCAGTCGCACATTTTCCTTCGGCACACCGAGGGTGGTCGCCAGATCGGTGACTGACCAATCGATCATCTGATTGGAGGTCCACAGGGTCAGTTTGTCGCCCTCCCAGGCGGCCATCGAGGCCATGGGTTCCATCATCGCGTGGGCCTGATCGGGCGTGGTGTAGGTCGCGTCCAGCTGCACCGGTGCGGCGGCGAAGGCCGCTTCGAAATCGCCGTGCAGGGTGTCGGCCATCTGCTCTTTGGACTCCACGCCGGACTCGTGGCTGGCGGCGAGGTCGAACACACCCTCGGCGCGCTCGTAGCGAACCTCGACCAGTTGCGCGGCGGCCTGCGCCTGCTCGAACGTTTGCGCCACCACCAGCGCGACGGCCTGGTGGTAATGCTGGACGTCGGGGCCGGCGAGCAGTTTCGCGGTGTTGTATTTGCCTTTGCCGAGCTTGCCGGCGTTGGCGGCGGTAACAATGGCAAGCACCCCCGGAGCGGCCTCGGCAGCGCTCAGGTCCATCGCGCTGATACGGCCCTTGGCGATGGCCGAGCCGATCACAACGCCATAGGCTTGATTGGCCACGGCGTGGTGATGTTCGTAGGCATAGGGCGCCTGGCCGGTGGTCTTGAGTGGCCCTTCGATGCGCGTGGTGGCTTTGCCGACGACTTTCATCTGGTCGATGGGGTTGGTGCCGGCCGGAGTGTCGAATTTCATGCCTGTTCCCTCGCCTGGGCCATGACCGCCGCGAGCGTGCGCTCGACCAGGGTGATTTTGAAGGCGTTGTCATCGGTGGGGGTGGCCCCGGCGAGCAACTGTTCGGTCACGGCCGTGGCGCCCTTGGACATGCCGGCTTCGGCGCTTTCCAGGCGCCAGGGTTTGGGTGCGACGCCGCCGAGGGCGACACGGCCGCTGCCGTCCTTTTGAAGGATCGCGGCGACCGAGATCAGGGCGAATGCGTAGGAGGAGCGGTCGCGCACCTTCTGGTAAATGTGCGTGCCGCCCACCGGCGCCGGCAAGGTGACCGCGGTGATCAACTCGTTGGGGGTCAGGGTGGTTTCAATATTGGGCGTGGTGCCGGGCAATCGATGCAGGTCGGTGAGGGCGATCACCCGGGTCGAACCGTCGGGCTTGACCGTTTCCACCTGCGCATCGAGGGCGCGCATCGCCACCGCCATGTCGCTGGGGTGGGTGGCGATGCAGGCGTCGCTGACGCCGATGATCCCCAACTGCCGACTGAAGCCGGCAATGGCCGCGCAACCACTGCCCGGCTGGCGCTTGTTGCAGGCCTGGTTGGTGTCGTAGAAATACGGGCAGCGCGTGCGTTGCAGCAGGTTGCCGGCGGTGGTGGCGACATTGCGCAACTGTCCGGAAGCGCCGGCTAGCAGGGCTCGGGCGAGCAGACCCCAGTCTTTGCGGATGCGCGGGTGGGCGGCGAGGTCGGTGTTGCGTACCAGGGCGCCGATACGTAAACCACCATCGGCCGCGTCTTCGATCCGGTCCAGCCCGACGTCGTTGACGTCGATCAAGTACGCCGGCGTCTCGATTTCCAGTTTCATCAAGTCCAGCAAGTTGCTGCCACCGGCAATGAACCTCGACCCGCTGGTCTGTGCGGCCAGGGCCGCCGCTTCGGCGGGGGATTGCGCGCGCAGGTAGGTGAAAGGTCTCATGCGCTGGCCTCCGCGACTTCGCTGATCGCCTCGATGATGTTGGAGTAAGCGCCGCAACGGCAGATGTTGCCGCTCATGCGCTCCTGGATTTCCCCGGCAATCAGCTGAGGTGCTTCAGTCAGGCTGGGGCTGGCGTGGCTGGGAATGCCATCGCGAATCTCCTTGAGCACCGCGACGGCCGAACAGATCTGCCCCGGGGTGCAGTAACCGCACTGGTAGCCGTCGTGCTTGATGAACGCTGCCTGCATCGGGTGCAGGTTGTCCGGAGTGCCGAGGCCCTCGATGGTGGTGATCTGCGAACCCTGGTGCATCACCGCCAGGGTCAGGCAGGAATTGATCCGCCGGCCATTGGCGATCACCGTGCATGCACCGCATTGACCGTGGTCGCAGCCTTTCTTGGTGCCCGTCAGTTGCAGGTTTTCGCGCAGGGCATCGAGCAGGGTGGTGCGGGTGTCGAGGTCCAGTTCGCGCTGCTCGCCGTTCACCTGGATCGACACTTTAGCCTTGACCGGCTGCGAGGCGTTGACGGCGCTGGCCTGCGCGCAGATAAACGGCGGCAGGACGACGCTGGCCGCTGTCACTACGCCCACGATCAGCAAATTGCGTCGGGTAATCGGCAGCAGGTTGCGGTTGTCCATGGTTCGATTCCTGTGTTTAGCGGCGAACGCAGCCCATGGCTGCGCGTGAAAGCCCTCATCTCTGGAGTGACCTGTGGAGGTGGGGAAAAGTTTTTGCAGTTTTCGGGCATACAGTTATGCGTGTGGCTCATGAATCCACAGCGCCAGCAGGGCGGGTTATGATAGGCAGCCTCGCCCCCCCCGGAGTCCAGCCCTTCAATGCCCCGCATCAGCCATTTCAAGTCGCCGTGCCCCGAGCACGTCAACAGCCAGATCCTGCAGATGGTCGTCGACAACCTGACCGACATCAGCATGGTCGCCATCGCGCCGAGCAACCTGTTGTACAACCTGTATCAGTACGCCATCGGCTATGAAGTGCACCTGTATCTGCAAGCTATGAACGGTGAGAAGGGCATTGCCGTGGAGTTGATCGTCGCCACCGACGAAGACGACCCGGAACAGGTCATCGGCTTTTTGCTGTATCTACCGGTCAAGGACGATCCCGACGCCTGCGGCGTGGCGTACATGGCGGTGCATGCCCAGCATCGGCGCCAGGGTGTGGCGCGGCGGATGCTGCGCGAGATGGTTGGCCGCTACCCCCACGCGGAGCTGACTTGTGCCGTGGCCAAGGTGCCTTATTTCGAGGCGATGGGCTTTGAGGTGGTGGGTGCGCGCGCGACCCAGGTATTGATGAATACTCGCGATCACAGCACCGATGGGTTGATGGCGCTGCTCGATGTAGCGCCGATCTACAGTTCGCTGGAGGTGCGGCAGATTCATGCCTATCTGCTGCAAAAGCACGGCAAGCGGGCGATGGCCGATGCGGAGAAACAGCGCGACCGGCATCTGGATCAGTTGACGCGCAAGGCCGTCGAGTTTGTGCGAGAGCGCTTGGGAGATGATGCCGTGCCGGCTGCGGGGCCTCGACTGCGTCTGGTCTGACCCCATTTACATCAACACCACATCCCCCTTGTGGGAGCGGGCTTGCTCGCGAAAGCGGTGTATCAGTGAGAAATTAATTAACTGACACACCGCTTTCGCGAGCAAGCCCGCTCCCACAAGGGGGAGTGTTGAATTCAAGGTAAAAAAAGAGCCTCAAAGCTCTTTGATGGGGAGGAAGTAGAGCCCTCGAGGCTCAAGATGCGCGTGAAGCTAAGGGGTGAGCTTATAAAGGTTCAGTGCACTCACCCACTGCGCAACGGTTTGAGCCATCAAACGATTGCGCAGGTTTATCGTAAAAAGACCTAGTGTTTTGCTCAAGTACCGCTAGTCGCATCCACCCCCGGCCGGGCGCCCGATTAATCCTGAAGTTTGAACACCAACGCCTTCAATCCACACTCCAGATCGGCATCGGGAAACTCCGGCGGATTGTCCAGACGTTGCTCGAAGCGCAAGCCCGGTGCCTCACGGGTAACGCCGTCGATGAGGAAGTCGGCACCGAACGCCGGGTCGTTCATGCAGGCCAGCACCGTACCCTGTGGGCTGAGCAATTCCGGCAGGCGCCGCAGGACGCGCTGGTAGTCCTTGGTCAGCAGGAAACTGCCTTTCTGGAACGACGGCGGGTCGATGATCACCAGGTCGTAAGGGCCTTTGCCGATCACCTTGCCCCAGGACTTGAACAGGTCATGGCCGAGAAAAGTCACCTTACTCAGGTCGTGGCCGTTGAGCCGGTGGTTGTCGCGACCACGGTTCAGGGCCGGGCTCGACATGTCGAGGTTGACCACGTGGCTCGCACCGCCCTCGATGGCCGCCACCGAGAAACCGCAGGTGTAGGCGAACAGGTTCAACACACGCTTGCCTTGGGCATTTGCCCGTACCCAGTCGCGGCCGTAGCGCATGTCGAGAAACAGCCCGGTGTTCTGTTTGCGGCCCAGGTCCACCCGATATTTCAGGCCACCTTCGGCGATGTTCATTTCTTCGATGACGTCGCCGAGCAGCCATTCGGTGGTGCTTTGCAGCAGGTAGCGATGTTGCAGCAACAGCGTATGGGCACCGGACAGGGCCCACTGCGGCGACTGGCTGATCTCTATCAGCAGTTGCTTCAAGTCTTCCAGTTGCTCAGCTTCCGGCTCCTTGAACAGCGCCACCAACACCACGCCCTGCAACCAGTCCACGGTCAATTGCTCCAGCCCCGGCCAGCAGCGGCCACGTCCGTGAAACAGGCGGCGGGTTTCGGCGGGTGGCGTTGCCAGTGCCGTCAACAAGTGGTCGTGAAGGGTGGCGAGGGCGTCTGCGTTCATGGGTCTGGGTCGGCAATTTGCGGGGGCGGCATTTAACCATAGTTGCCCCATCGGCGGGCCACACAAAACCCCTGTAGGAGCGAGCAGGCTCGCGATGGTCGTAAACGAAGACACTGGAGGCCAGACACCCCACGGCGCTCTCAGGTTCATCGCGAGCATGCTCGCTCCTACAGGGGGTCGCAGGCAGTTATCACGTTTAATTTAACTTTACGTGAGGATTTGGCGAACACCCGGCTTCCATACTCGGCTCCAACGAACATCCACCCGGAGCCGGACATGTCGCAGTCAACTGCCACACCCAAGGCCAGTCATCCACGCTGGCTACGCCTGACCCATTGGCTTAACGCCGTGGCGGTGCTGGTAATGGTCACCAGCGGTTGGCGCATCTACAACGCCTCGCCGATCTACGATTTCAGCTTTCCCGCCTCGATTACCCTCGGCGGCTGGCTCGGCGGAGCCCTGCAATGGCACTTCGCAGCGATGTGGTTCCTGGCGATCAACGGTCTTATCTATCTGGCCTGCAACCTGTTCAGCGGCCGATTGCAACGGCGCTTTTTCCCGGTGTCGCCCAAAGGCGTGCTGCATGACCTGGGCGCAGCGGTGCGGGGCAGGCTGGGGCACGCCGACCTGAGTCATTACAACCAGGTGCAACGGCTGGCGTATCTGTTCGTGATGGTCGACATCATCCTGTTGGTGCTGTCGGGGCTGGTGCTGTGGAAGTCGGTGCAGTTCCCGCTGCTGCGAGAGCTGTTGTGGGGCTACGAAGGCGCACGCCGTGTGCACTTCTTCGCCATGGCGCTGTTGGTGGCCTTCGTCGCGTTGCATCTGCTGATGGTCGCACTGGTTCCAAAAACATTGCTGGCCATGATTGTCGGTCGCAAGGAGCACGTATGAAGAAGCCTGTTCAAGGATCAGGGCTGGACGAGTCATCCATCCTGACCGACGCCCGGAAAATCCTCGCCCCGCAGATCGAGGACCGCTCACGCCGTTCGTTCCTGCTGCGTGGCCTGACCCTCGGAGGCGTGGCCATGTTGTCCGGCTGCAACCTGACCGACAACGACAGCGTCGAGAGTGCGTTGTCCTCCATGTCGCGATTCAACGATCGGGTGCAGGGCTGGCTGTTCAACCCCAACGCCATGGCGCCGACCTATCCGCAGTCGATGATCACCCGGCCGTTTCCGTTCAATGCCTTTTACAGCATCGACGAGGCGCCGACGGTGGAGGAGGAGGGTTATCGGCTGGAAGTCACCGGCCTTGTGGCCGACAAGCGCAGCTGGCGCCTCGAAGAACTGCGCGCCATGGCCCAGACCGAGCAAATCACCCGGCACATCTGCGTGGAAGGCTGGAGCGCGATCGGGCGTTGGGGCGGGGTGCGTTTCAGTGATTTTCTCAAGCGCGTCGGCGCCGACACCGATGCCAAATACGTCGGCTTCAAATGCGCCGATGACTACTACACCAGCATCGACATGGCCACCGCACTGCATGCGCAAACCCTGCTGGCGCTGACCTGGGACGGTGCGGTGTTACCCCGTGAATATGGCTTCCCGATGAAGCTGCGCATGCCCACCAAGCTGGGCTACAAAAACCCCAAGCACATTCAGGCGATTTTCGTCAGCAACACCTACAGCGGCGGCTACTGGGAAGACCAGGGCTACAACTGGTTCGGTGGCAGTTGACGGGCACCTGGTTGTTTCTACCTTTCCCCAATGCATCAAGGAGTTTCATCATGAAAAAGTTGACCACCGTTGTTCTGTCCATGTGCCTGGCCGTTGGCGCCGCTTGCGTTTTCGCAGCGGACACGATGAGCAATGACAGCATGAGCAAGGATTCGATGTCCAAGGACGCGATGTCCAGGGACGCAATGAAAAAGGATTCCATGTCCAAGGACTCGATGAGCAAAGACAGCATGTCCAAAGATGCAATGAGCAAGGACGCGATGAAGAAAGACAGCATGTCCAGGGACAGCATGAAAAAAGAAACGTCGCAGTAAGTGCTGGTCGCCCCAACCTCTGTGGGAGCTTGCAACCATCCACCGTGCAAGTGCCAGGGTCAGTCTGGAATCGGGCTGGCCCTGCTGCAATGACGGCAACTTTCAAAGTATTCGTCGTGCGCCTCTATCAAAAATGAATTTCCTCCGAGTCCGCTGCTCATACCTTGTAGGTAGCGGAGTAGAGCCCGCGAATTCATTTATGCAATCAGGGAGCGGCATGGTCATGAGTCGAGATTCGACGACGGGCGAACATCTTCCTGGCGGGTTGATTCTGGTGGTTGAAGATGATCCGCTGATCCTGGAGTTTCTCTGTGAAATTCTGCAAGAGGAAGGCTTTGTGGTTGAGCCACAAAGCAGTGCGGACGCGGCCTCGCAGTACCTGGAAGAACATGCCACGCGAGTGCGCATGTTACTGACGGACATCACCATGCCCGGCACGCTCAATGGTGCGGACCTGGCCAATCAATTTGGCGATCGCTGGCCGGAAAAACCGATCATGATCATGTCCGGCTTTGAAACGCCAGCCAGCTCCGGGGTGCGGCATGCGGTGTCATTCATCAAGAAACCCTGGGCCATCGGGCAATTGCTCGATTGCGTGCAAGGTGCCCTGAACCCGCTCCGCCACTGACACAACCTACAGGGGGTGTGTACCGCGACATCGGGGGGGATGTTACATTGCCGGGCAACTCTGCCCGGCACCTGTGAGGTTCTCTTTTGTCTGCCCTTGAATCGGTTTTCAACACGGCCTATCGCGCGTTTCTGTTCGATATGGACGGTACCGTCCTCACCTCCATTGCCGCCGCCGAGCGAGTCTGGGCCACCTGGGCGGTGCGCCACGGGGTCGATGTCGAGACTTTCCTGCCAACCATCCATGGTGCTCGTGCCATCGACACCATCAGTCGCCTGGGGTTGCCCGGGGTGGATGCCCAGGCGCAGGCGCAGTGGATCACTGCAGCCGAGATCGAAGATGTCGATGGGGTGACCGAAGTGGCGGGCGCGGCGGCATTTCTCAAGTCGCTGCCGGCCCGACAGTGGGCCATCGTCACCTCTGCACCGCGGGCGCTGGCGCTGCGCCGTATGGCGGCGGCGGGGATCCCGGAACCTGCGGTGATGGTGACCGCCGAGGACGTCAGCGCGGGCAAACCCGATCCTGCCGGTTACCGGCTCGCGGCTCGCAAGCTGGGGGTCGAGATCAGTGAGTGCCTGATCTTCGAGGATGCTACGGTGGGGATTCTCGCTGCTGAAGCCGCACGCGCGGATCTGGTCGTCATCACGTCAACCCATGATCATCCGATTCAGACGCCACATGCGACGCTGGTGGACTATGAGTCGGTCGCCGTTTGCCTGAAATCCGGTGATCAAATTCAACTACAAAATACCTGACCAGCACCATCCGCCCTGTGGGAGCGGGCTTGCTCGCGAAAGCGCAGTGCCAGTCGACAACACTGCCCGCTGACACTGCGCTTTCGCGAGCAAGCCCGCTCCCACCGGGATAACGTTCCAAATCACGCAGGGGCACTGTGTTCAAGCTAGTAAAGGCCGGGGATCAGGCGCCAGCTGCGGCTGCAATAGGTCTCGTATTCACCGCCAAACTGCGCTTTCAGCAAGGCTTCTTCCGAGTGAATACGGGCAATCAGCGGGATCAGCATCAGCGCCGTCAATAACAAGCCAACCCCCGAACGAAAGGCCAGTGCCCAGCCCAGGCCTATGATCAGCATTCCCAAGTAACTGGGGTTGCGCAGGTTGCGGTAGATCCCCTCGGTTACCAGCCTGTGCCCAGGCTGGATCGCCACCAGCCCGCTGAAGCGCCTGCCCAGCACGAACACCGGCCACAGGCGCAATGCGCCGCCAATGATGAACAACAACGCCCCGAGCCAGCGCACACCTTCGCCACCGAATGTCCAGAAATCAATGCGGTCGGTGTAGGCCGGCAGGAAGCCGCTCAATATACCGAGTGCGCCAAGGGCCGGGATCACCCAGCGATTGGCCCGGTCTTCACGCTCACCCGGACTCAGGCTGGCCTCGGTATACAGCGAAGCCACGGCCATGACCAGTGTGGCGAGGGCCACGACGATCAGCGATCCATGGGCGAAAAACGCACTGAATCCACCCAGGCCCCAGACCGCAAGCCCGAGGTAGGCGAGAGTGCCGACAATGGCGAGCAACGCCATTCTGGCCGAGAGTTTCATGAGGCCTCCACTGTCGGAGCTGCCGCAGGCCGCGATCTTTTGCTCTTGATCTTTATCTTTGTAGGCATTCAATGCCCCAAGATAAACAGCAAAAGATCGCAGCCTGTGGCGACCCCTGCCCAGCTGTCACGGGCCCTGCCGTGGGTCGATCTTCAATGATCGGCAACGCCTTACTGAACGAGGATGGCGCGGGCCAGGTCTTCGTCACTGGTGTTGTTGAGTTCGGGATGGTCCTGACGAATCGTCTGTAATACCGACTCCAGGTAGGCACCCCGGATCGCGCCGTCACTGGCCACGAAACTGGAGGCGTCATCCCGGGCGGGAATCATCAGTTTGTGGTCTTTGAAGGTCGAGTACAGCGACGCGGACACACCCGCGGACGTGGCAACGTCTTCGGCGTCCACGTCGGCCATGGCCGAACCGAAGGGCAAACAAAATACCAGCGAAGCAAGGATAAATAGACGGCGCATGACGGTGTCCTCCGACAGCGTGAAGCATAAGGGATGTACCACACTATTTAGGATGCGCGACGATCGGCAGGAGTTCCCTGCGGGTGCGACATACATTTTGTGGTGGCAGAAATTCATTGTCCGGTGCAGGCCGATATTTTCTACCGATGATCAGCGTATGGGCTGCCAAAGCCTATCGGGTCTATGCTAGGGAGTGCGCATCGCCATCGGAGAACTCTGATGATTACCGCACGCACTGCCTGCCTGCTCGCCGATTACAAACGCTGGGCCAATCAGCGGCTGTTTGACAGCCTCATGGCGTTACCGCTCGGAGAGGTCAATAAAGAGCGAATATCGGTGTTCAAGAACATGGTCGGCACGCTCAATCACGTGTTCGTGGTGGACTGCATCTGGCGGGCCCACCTCGAAGGCCGGGGGCACGACTTCAAGACCTCGCATGATCTGCTGCATGCCGAGCTGACTGAATTGCACAGGGCGCAAAAAGAAATCGATCACTGGTACTGCGACTGGTGCGCCCGGCAAACCGATGCCTCGCTGGACAAACCCATCGAATTCACCTTTGTCTCGGGCCAAAGCGGCTCCATGAGCGCCGGCGCCATGTTGATGCATGTGGTCAACCACGCCAGCTATCACCGTGGCTGGGTAGTGCAGATGTATTTCGAGATTCCGGCCATGCCCCCGGTGACCGACATGCCGGTGTACCTGCGCGATTCCGACCCGGCATGGGTTCGATTGCCTAGTGCCCCGGCAGTGGAGCCGACATGTGCTGTGCAGTTTTCGAGCGCAACCAGCGTTCTGCCGGATCGTTATCGTTGACGCCGTTCCAGACCATCGATATCTGCGACCGGTTGATGTCGAACGTCGCGTCATTGGCACGCAGTTGACCAAGTCGATATCCAGACTACGCTGGCGCAGACCTTCGAGCTGGTCCGCCGAGCGCAGAGGATTGCTGCGGCTTTGCGTCAACTGACGGGTGAGGTGAAGCAGGTTTGCGGTCGAGCCGCGTTGCCGGGTCAAAAGTTCGCAGCCTTTGGCAGTTCCTACATTGAGGGGTGGTGACGTATGAAAATTGATTTGAGCGGGAAACTGGCGATCGTCAGCGGCAGCACGGCGGGCATTGGCTTGGGTATCAGCAAGGCGCTGGCCGAATCCGGCGCTACCGTGGTGGTGATCGGTCGCGACACGGCCAAGGTCGAACAGGCTCTGGCGAGCATTCGCCAGCAAGTGCCCGGTGCACAGCTGCGTGGTCTGACCGCGGACCTGGGCACGGCAGAAGGCGCCGACAAACTGTTCGCCGCCGAACCCCGGGCCGACATCCTGGTGAACAATCTGGGGATCTACAACGCGGTGGATTTCTTTGAGACGCCCGACAGTGAGTGGGCGCGCTTCTATGAGGTCAACGTGATCTCCGGTGTGCGCCTGTCGCGGCATTACGTGCCGGACATGGTCAAGCAGGGCTGGGGACGGGTGATTTTCCTGTCTTCGGAATCCGGGATCGCCATTCCGGCCGACATGCTCAATTATGGCGTGACCAAAAGCGCCAACCTCGCCGTTTCCCATGGATTGGCCAAGCGGCTGGCGGGCACCGGGGTGACGGTCAATGCGATCCTGCCCGGTCCGACGTTGACCGACGGAGTGGAGCTGATGCTCAAGGATGCCATTGCCAGGTCGGGCCGCAGTGTTCAGGAGGAAGCCGATGACTTCGTACGCAACGCTCGACCGACTTCGATCATCCAGCGCGTGGCCAATGTCGAGGAAGTGGCGAACCTGGTGGCGTACATCGCTTCGCCGTTGTCGTCGGCCACCACTGGTGCTGCCTTGCGGGTCGACGGTGGCGTCGTCGACAGTATGGCCATCTGAACCTGATTGATCGAGAGAGTATTACCAGGGTCAGTGCGTCAGCATTGACCCTGCGGGCGAGTCTCCGTGGCGAGGGGGCTTGGCCCCTCGCCACACAAGCCCCCCCTAGCCACAAAAAAATCGCCCGCCACAGGGGGGCTTGGTCGTCATTAAGATCAGGCCTGAGGAATCAGCCGCTGCCGACAATCAAGCACCAACCGCGCACCCCCCAGCTCACTGCTACCTACCTCCAGGGTAAATCCATGCAGGCTGACAATGGCTGCGACGATCGACAGCCCCAGGCCGAATCCGCTTTTGAGATTGCCCGCTTCAGCGCGGTAGAAACGCTGGAACACCGCTTCGCGTTCGGCCTCGGGAATGCCGGGCCCGGAGTCGAGCACTTCGATTTTCGTGTGGCCGCCCGCGTCTGTCCCGCGCAGAATCACCTGGCCCCCGGGTGGGGTGAATTTGATTGAGTTGCTGAACAGATTCGCCACTGCTTCAAACAGCAGGGCGCGGTCGCCATTAAGTGGTGGCAAAGTCCCCGGCAGCTGCAGTTGGAAAACCAGGCCATCGTCTTCTGCCAAGGGTAAATAGAAGTCATGCAGTTCCTGCAGCAGCGGTGTCGGGTCGAGCTGCACGAAGCCGGAACGGCGCTGACGGTCTTCGAGTTCGGAAATCCGCAGTAATCCCCGAAAGCGCGCCATCAGCGTGTCGGCCTCGCCGAGTACCAGATCCAGCTGTGCCGCCTCTTTGGAACCTTCACCGGCCTGTTGTTGCATGCGGTAGAGCTGCGCACGCAGGCGAGTCAGGGGTGTGCGCAGGTCGTGGGCGATGTTGTCGCACACACCCTTGACCTCGTGCATCAGGCGCTCGATGCGTTCGAGCATGGCGTTGACGATGGCGGCGAGCATGTCCAGTTCGTCGCGCCGGTTGGACAGCGGCAAGCGCCGCGTCAGGTCGCCGGCGACTATGGCTTCGGCGCTGGCCTGAATCGCGCGTATGCGTTGCAGCGGACGCCGGCGCAGCAAATGCCAGCCAATGATGCCGGGGATTATGGTCAGGGTCGCACCCCAGAACAGGGCATGCAGGATTATCCGGGTTACAGCGAACAGCGAGCCGTTGTCGCGCACCAGCACCAGCCAGCGGCCGTCCCGGGTTTGGGTCGCCACCGCGTCGCAGCTGTCGGCGGGCAGGGTCGGATCGTCGGAACCGGCACAATCGCTGAGCATGTGGATCTTGCCGTCCAGCGGCAGGCCGTAGGGGATGTGGCGCAGGGCGCCATTGAGGTAGCGGAGTTCGGCATCAAACAAACCGTAGGCATCGACGCCGCGAATATCGAACGTCATGCTGACGGCGAGGGCGTCCGCCAGTTGTTCGCCGGAGAAATGCGAAAACAGATGCTGGCGTTGCATCAGCGAATGTTTGGCCAGGTTGTCCAGATAGCTCGAAACCTCGTAGTACATCACCCCCATGAGGCTCGCGCTCCAGATCACGAACAGTGAACTGTAGAGCGCCAGCAGGCGGCTGCTGGAGGAGCGCCAGCCTTTAGACGGGTTCGGCAATGACATAACCCGAGCCTCTCACGGTCCGAATCAACGGGGCATTGCCAGGTGGGTCAATCTTCTTGCGCAGGCGGCCGATATGGACATCGATCAGGTTGGTGCCGGGATCGAAGTGGTAACCCCAGACCTCTTCGAAAATCATCATTCGCGACAGGATCTGCCCGCTGTTGCGCATCAGGAATTCCAGCAGCTTGTATTCAGTGGGCAGCAGCGTCAGCAACTGGCCGTCGCGGCTGGCTTCGTGGCTGATCAGGTTCAGTTCCAGATCGGCCACGCGCAACGTGGTGGCCTGGGCGGTCACGGTGTTTTGCCGACGCAGCAGGACTTCGACCCGGGCGGCCATTTCATCGGTGGCAAAGGGTTTGGTCAGGTAATCGTCGCCACCTGCGCGCAAACCGCGGACCCGCTCATCGACGTCGGAAAGGGCGCTGATCATCAGAATAGGCGTGGCCACGCCCATGGTCCGCAGGGTGGTGACGATCGCCAGGCCATCGAGTTCCGGCAACATGCGATCGAGGGTGATCAGGTCATAGTCACCGCTGACTGCGCGCTCAAGGCCCTCACGGCCATTGTCGACCCAGTCCACGTCCAGGCCATGGTTGCTCAGTTCAGCGACAATTTCCCGGGCGGTCACGGCGTCGTCTTCAATGGTCAGGATGCGGGTCATAGGGTTGGCCTGATAATCGGTTTGATACGAAGTTGCGAGCATTTTGCCAAGAATTTCCTCTCGCTTAATAAATTAACTTTCATGTTGCTGTGGCGCCGCCTGGGCGGATTGATATCATTAGGCCATGGCTTCAGGTGGGAAATTTCATTGTGCGCACTTTGTTCCGTCGCGGCTGGTTGCCGGCAAGTTTGTTGTTGCTCAGTGTCTTGAGCTCACCGGCCTGGGCCGGTAATACCCCATGCTCCGGTAAAAAGGGTGGGATTGATCGCTGCGATGGTGACCTGTTCCTTTGTAATGACGGCTCGATCAGTGGCTCCAAAAAGAGTTGTTCAGCGATGTTCGGCAATAAAAGCCAGGCCCGTCCCCAAGCCTTTGTTGGTGATGGTGAAGGTTGCGCATGTGGCACGGGTTCATTCTGCACGGGCCCCCGGGGCGGGGTGTACTGCCTGACTCCTGGCGGTACTAAAAGCTATAAGCGCAAATGAACAATGCATAAAACCCGTTCAACATAACCGTTCCTTGCAATTTGCAAGGGCCTGGTTAGTTCAAATTTTTTAAGTTTTTGAATTTTAAGGATTTATTTCAAGAGAGCGACTGGCACGGTGGCTGCAATTCCTTGATCGAAGAGTTGTAACACTTTCTTTCATGCCTGGAGCGATACAACGATGAATAGATCCTCTGATGGTTTCTACCCTGGGGTAGATGAATCCAGCACGCTTAGCGGCGTGTCCTGGGGGGCGATTTTCGCCGGGGCGGCCGCTGCGGCGGCGTTGTCGCTGATTCTGGTTCTGCTCGGCTTCGGCCTGGGCTTTTCGGCAGTGTCGCCTTGGGCCCACGAAGGCGTGAGTGCCAAGGGTCTGGGGATCTCCACCATCGTCTGGCTGGCCTTCACGCAAATCGTTGCATCGGGACTCGGTGGGTACATTGCCGGGCGGCTGCGGGTGAAGTGGGCGTACATGCATGGCGATGAAGTTTACTTCCGTGATACGGCCCATGGTTTTCTCGCCTGGTGCGTAGCCACTCTGGTGACTGCAACTCTGGTGGCCGGCTCGGTCAGCAGCATTGTCAGTGGCGGTGTACAGGCCGGTGCCAATGTTGTCGGCGGCGCAGCGAGCACCGCGACTCAAGCCATGGGGACTGCCGCCGGCAATACTGACAGTGATCAATACGGCTACTTCGTCGACAGTCTGTTTCGCGATGATCGCCCGGCCGCCGTCAGTGATGACGCTGCCCGCGGCACCGTAACCCGCATCTTTGTGCGCAACCTGGGCAATGACGGTCAACTGGCCGCCGAGGACCGGACCTACCTGGCACAAATGGTTGCACAGCGGACCAACCTGACCCAGGCCGATGCCGAGCGTCGAGTCGACGAAGTCTATGCCCGCACCCAAAAAGCCGTGGTCGACGCCAAACTGGCCGCGCAGCAAGCCGCCGACACCGCCGCCAAGGTCGCCGCCTGGACCACCTTGTGGATGTTCGTTGCCTTGTTGATTGGCGCGTTCTTCGCCAGCCTTGCCGCTACCTTAGGCGGTCGTCGTCGCGATGCGGTGGTTTATCTGGAAACCGACACCTACGTGACCACCCCACGTTAATTCAGGAGAAATACCATGCGCTCATTACTACTGTTTTTTCTCGGCGTGCCAATCCCGATCATCATCCTGATCGCCCTGTTCATGCATTAATATCCTGAGGCACATGCCCCTGCCGCTTCTGCCATAGGCAGAAGCGGCGTTTTGGCTTTTGATGTCAGGCCTATCCATCAACGTCTCACGGTCGTCAAAACGATGGGCCAACCCCGGTTGATTTGCCGGGCTGCAAAAGGCGTCCACCCGCGCAGGTTCCCGGGGAAATCCCCGATGGCGCCGCTGCAGGAGAGGCCGTTTGTCTTCTATATACAGCCGCGCGATTGAATTTCTTGCTATAAACGCAATCCGATTAACGGCCTGAAGCCTGCCGCAGAGCATTTTCAGGGCCTTGTCGGACAAATTCGCTGTCTTTTCAGTTGCTGATGCCTCAAGTCGGCCTTAGACTGCCGCCCCTCGTAAATTGAGTGCCGGGTGGCGCTTGGAAAAAATGGCGCCTTTCCGATGGCCTGCCCAGGTCTGCCGGAACGCTCCCTTATTCGCCTTAATGCACGTTTTTTTATAGAGATATCAATGACAAAGGACAAGTTGCTGGCCATGCCGGCGGACGACTACATGAACTCCGAGCAACATGCTTTTTTCTCCGAGCTGTTGCAGAACATGAAAGTCGAAACCCATGAGCGCATCGAGCAGAACCGTATCGCCATCGAGAGTCTGGACACCCCGGCTGACCCGGCTGACGCGGCTTCGGTCGAAGAAGAGCGCACCTGGCTGGTAAACGCG
Organism: Pseudomonas sp. GW821-FHT09H03; assembly: GCF_059415945.1. Classification (NCBI taxonomy): domain Bacteria; kingdom Pseudomonadati; phylum Pseudomonadota; class Gammaproteobacteria; order Pseudomonadales; family Pseudomonadaceae; genus Pseudomonas; species Pseudomonas sp. GW821-FHT09H03. The sequence continues at coordinate 53,920 of NZ_JBWKOF010000023.1, forward strand.
ATCGATCGCGACCAGCGCATGCTGCCTCAGTTGGAACAAGCGCTGGAACGCATCAAAGAAGACAGCTTTGGCTGGTGCGACGACAGCGGCGAGGCGATCGGCCTCAAGCGCTTGCTGATCAGCCCGACCACCAAGTACTGCATCGAAGCTCAGGAACGTCACGAGCAAATCGACAAGCACCAGCGTCAGGCCTGATTCTGCGGGGCAGCCAGTGATCATCTGGCTGCCTTTGCTTTTCGCCGTTTTTACAAAATCCCGGTACTTCTGCTGACCCGCCCCAACACCCCCTACCAATGGACCATGGATAATGGCCATGTAGTGGCGTTAACTGCGGGTACAACAATTAGAAGCTATCCGGGGTGATGAAGATGACGAGAGAAGGATCTCTGGTTGCAGCAGTGCCTGCACCAGTGCTTTTGCCGAAGAACCGCTGGCTGACTCCAACACTGCAAAGTATCGCCCTGATACTGTTGTTGGGCGGCATGACGGTCAGTGGCTGGTCGCTTTACCTTGGCCTGCCACTGGCCGTGCTGATTATCTGGCTGCCGCGACTGCGCTCGCGCAGCACTGCCGAGGCCGCTCCTGCCGATAACGCTGACGCCATCGGTGCCCTGACGCGTGATCTCTCCTGCACCACTAGCCACAACGCGCTATCCGCCGCCGGGGTTGCCTTTTCCGTTCGCCAATTGGCAGCCAGGGTGCAATCACAGCTCGGGGCCGCTGCGCAGGTTGTCAGCAACGCGCAGGTGCTGATTGCCACCGAACAAGCCACCTCGTCCCATAGTCGTCAGGCCCTGAGTGCCGCCAGCGAGAGTCATGAGAGCGCTGTGGCCGGGCGTGCGGAGCTGATTGAATCCATCGCGCAGATGCAACAGCTCAGCCAGCGCGCCAATAGCAGCCGCGAGCTGATTGAGGCCTTGAGCCTGCGCAGCGACGATATCCAGCGCGTGACCCTGGTCATTCAATCCATCGCCAGTCAGACCAACCTGCTGGCGTTGAACGCTGCGATTGAGGCGGCGCGTGCCGGGGAACACGGCCGCGGCTTTGCTGTGGTGGCCGATGAAGTCCGCGGTCTCGCTGCGCGCACGGCGACTGCCACCGGCGAAGTCGGGGAGATGGTGGCCGATATCCGGCAGCGCACCGCGCAAGTGGTGGAGCAGATCCGGCAACTATCCAGCGACCTGGTCAGCGGAGTCGGGCAGATAGAGATTACCGGCCAGCATCTGGACAACATTGCCCGTCTGACGGCAAGTGTCGAAAGTCAGGTAGGGGAAATCGCCCAAGGTGCGCAGACCAACCGTGAACAATTCGACAGCCTGTTCCTGGCCATCGAGCAGATGCGCGGCGACCTGGCGATCAGCGATCAACAGACCCGGCGCCTCGCCGAAGCAGCGGTGCAAATGGAAGGCCAGGCCGAAACCATCAGCGAACGCCTTGCAGAGGTGGGTCTTGATGACTATCACCAGCGCGTTTACGACCTCGCCCAGGAAGGTGCAGCACAGATCGCAGCGCGTTTTGAAGCGGACGTCGAGGCAGGCTGCATCAGCCTGGACGACTTGTTCGATCGCACCTACCAGGCGATCGCCAATACCAGCCCGGCAAAATTCCAGACACGCTTCGATCGATATACCGATCAAGTGCTGCCAGGCATTCAGGAACCCCTGTTGTCGCGCCATGAAGGGCTGGTGTTCGCCATCGCCTGTACTCAGCAGGGTTATGTGCCCACCCATAATCGTGCGTTCAGCCAGACATTGACCGGCGATGCGCAAGTTGATGCCGTACACAATCGCACCAAGCGCAAGTTCGCCGACCGCACCGGGATTCGCTGCGGCAGCCATCAGAAGGCCGTGCTGTTGCAAACCTATACCCGTGACACCGGTGAGCTGATGCACGATCTCTCGGTACCGATCATGCTCAACGGTCGCCACTGGGGCGGGTTGCGTCTGGGCTACAAGCCGGAAAATGCGTCGGCAGGGTAATTGTTACTCGCTTTGCAACACAGCTGTGCAAGGCATGGCTGTTTCCTCCACGGAAAACTTATTAACATGCCTACATAGTTAGGTTGCTAATGAAGTTTGGACGGTCAGTATGCAATGCAAAGTTGATGTCGCAGTCATGATCGGCAGCGGTGTGCCTGCCAGCCTGCGCACGTTGGGGCGCAGCGTCTGCTGGGTGGTATTGCTCAACGGCGAGCGCCGGGGTACGGCGTTCTCCAGTCGCGATGAAGCAGAGGAGTGCAAGGCTGCCTGGCTGGCGAGATTGGACGCCGGCAAGCCGGACAGCCTGCATTGAGTGACGTCAGTGTGTCTGATGCATGCGCAGGTTGAGGTCATCGACCACCCGCGCCCAGTCAGCGTCTTCACGTAGTTGTTCTTTCAGGAAAGCGGCTTGTTGCGGTGTCCAGAAGTCGGCATCGATAAGTTTCTTGTCGTCGGGGAGCGGGGAATGACTGGCAATGAAATCGTCGATAGCTTTCTGATTGGAGTCCAGGCCTAGCTGGTCGAACAGGCCTTTCAAGTCGTGGGTCGGTGATTCCATCTTCATCTCCTTGCAGTTGGTCAGTCGCAATCGGTATGAAAGCGCGGCTTCACTGCATCTGAGGAAGCCGCGCTGGCGGAGTTCGATCCTGATGCCAAAACTTAGAGCAGAGCATAGACGCTAACTTGACCGTCAGGCTTTCAATGCTCCTGCATCGACGGCGGCTTTGAGGGCCTTGGCCGATTCCTGCGCGGCAATGGCGGCGACATCCGGGGTCTTGAACCAGCGATCCTTTTCGACCTGATGGTAGGTCACGGTCTTGAGCGGGGGCTTGGCGCGCATGACAATCACTGCCTGAAATTCACCGTCGAGCTCTCTGGCTTCGCCCCGGATAAAAAACTCGCCGATATCAAATTCCGTCACGTAGCAGCCTTCCCTTGAAAATATATTATTGTATTCAACACAGCCCAGCGGTCGGAGACGTGTTTGATTGGGCCGGCAGTATGGCAGTAGTTGCCCGCTGGCGGCTGAGTTAAGTCGCCGGGCTGACGAAACGGTACTGTTGGCCAATCATATTCGTGATTCGAAAGAGCGGGCCAGAGCACAGGCTTCGTTATGGCTGGCTCGGAAACCTCTTACGCAGCCCGTAGAAATTTCCCTGATGTGGAAGAAGGCATTGCCCGCCAGAACCACCTGGAAACGAGCCCCTGCCACGACCTCGTCAGGCCGTTCAGGGCTGCGCAGCTGTGCCGGACAGGCATTCTGCGGCGTCGGCGGGAGGGTAGCAAAGGGTTGGGCGAAGTGTGTCAGCGTGCACATATGAAGTCCTTTTCAATGTTTACCGAAGTGTTTACGTCGTTTTGGGTAGTCTGCAACAGCATCGCTGCTCTAGAATTGCCGCCGCTGGTGGGTGACAGATGGTTATCTAAAGCAATTTTTTGCTAGCGATATGTAGGAAATGTGCTTTTCTTTTTAGGTTTTTTCCTTGATGTTGATAGTCCGGATTTTTCTGACCGTAAATAGCCGTTTTCCTTCAACCTTTGTCGAACGCCTGTCAGGACGATGCGAGTGACGCTCCAGTAGTCTCTCAGCCTCGTGATAAATGAGTGCACTGCTCATTCAGGTATCAACCCGGGTTCTTTGGCTTCACCTTCGGCATTGCCGCTTTTTTGGCCGCGCGCTTTTCCTGCGTGCGGCACCATTAACAGATGTGGGGATGTTTCCTTGGCAGTAAGTAATCTCGATATGCATGCTTTGTTCGTGCTGGGCGATCTGCGCGCAAAGCTGGTTAAACAATTTCAGTCGCGTTTCGTTTACATCACCGAACAGAACGCTGAAGGCATCTACATTGCCGAAATCGACACCGATTCAGCCCTGGTGGTGGACGACAAACCGGGACTCAAGCTCAAGGTCGGCGATCATTTCAGCGCCTCGGTGCTACCGAGTCGCGAAGGCGGCAAGCTGGAGATCCGGTTCCGCGACATCAAACTCACGGTCTACGGTCTGGGCGATTACGCTTTCGTGACCACTGCCGACGGTGAGGCGATCGTGTTCAAGGAAGGGCACAACGTGGTGACGGTATTCGCCGCGAATCAACAATTGCAGGAAAACCTGACCAAGACCCTGAAGGCCGTGACTGCCAAGGCAGCCAAATGGCGCAAGGGCGAACTGGTGACCTTCAAGGCCAGCGAGTAATGACGCTGTCCCGCGCCGATTTCCACGCACGGAACCTGGCCGGCGCGCAAAGCGAAGCACTGCGGCTGTTTGAGCAGCGGGCCGTTCTGCAGGGAGCCTGGCTGAGCTGGGTGGCTTCACAGATTTACCTGCTGCGACCGGCGGAGTACGCCAGCATGGTCAGGAAAGAGCTGATGCGTTTGCAGGAAATTTCCGAAAATTGAATCACGCCCCTCGAAAGCAGGATCCTCTACTACAGTCAATTGACTGAGTATTTTGAGGCTTTGCGGTCTTCTGCCAGGCCATCCTGCTATTGCTGTGAACAGCACGAGGTGCAAAAGCATGAACGGATTTCGACGGTTGCTGGCTGCGGTGCTGGCCACTATCGGGCTGCTGGCAAGCCCGGTCCCGGTGTCCGCCGCCCAGGCGCCGATCCACTTCGCCGATCTGAACTGGGAAAGCGGCAGCCTGATTACCGATGTCCTGCGCATCATTGTCGAGAAGGGCTACGGGCTGCCGACCGATACCTTGCCGGGTACCACCATTACCCTGGAAACCGCACTGGCCAACAACGATATCCAGGTCATTGGTGAAGAATGGGCCGGGCGCAGTCCGGTCTGGGTCAAGGCGGAGGCCGACGGCAAGGTTGTCAGTCTGGGCGACACGGTCAAGGGCGCCACCGAGGGCTGGTGGGTACCGGAGTATGTGATCAAGGGCGATCCGGCCAAAGGCATCAAGCCGATGGCACCGGACCTGCGCAGTGTCACCGACCTGCCGCGCTACAAAAACGTGTTTAGCGACCCGGAAGCTCCGGACAAGGGACGTTTTCTCAACAGCCCGATCGGCTGGACGTCGGAAGTGGTCAACAAACAGAAGCTCAAGGCCTACGGTCTGGAAGACAGCTATGTGAACTTCCGCAGTGGTTCGGGCGCGGCGCTGGATGCGGAAATCAGTTCGTCGATTCGGCGTGGCAAGCCTGTGCTCTTCTATTATTGGTCACCCACGCCGTTGCTCGGCCGCTTCAAGCTGGTCCAACTGGAGGAGCCACCGTTCGATGCCGAGGCCTGGAAGACCCTGACCGACGCCGATAACCCTAACCCGCAACCGACTCGTTCACTGGCTTCCAAGCTGTCCATCGGTGTGTCCACCCCGTTCCAGAAACAATACCCGCAAATCGCCGAGTTCTTCTCCAAGGTTGATTTTCCGATCGAGCCGTTGAACAAGGCCCTGGCCGAGATGAGCGAGAAACACACTGCGCCGCGTCAGGCCGCGCAAGCGTTCATGAGGGCACACCCGGATGTCTGGCAGGCCTGGGTGCCCAAGGACGTGGCGGATAAAGTTGCTGCCGATCTCGAATGATTACGTGCTCTATGTCTGGGCATTCTCCTTCCAGGATTCGCATTCATGACCTTGATGTTAGCGCGGTGGCTGGTGGCGATCTTTGCAGTGATCAGCCTGGTGCATGTGTATTGGGCGCTGGGTGGCGAGTGGGCGGCGGTGGCGGCAGTCCCGCAGGTGCCGGAGGAGGGCAGTAAACAACTGCGCCCGGCCTTCAAGCCGCGAGGCTGGATCACGCTGCTGGTGGCTGGCGCGTTGCTGTTGATTGCTCTGCTGGTGTGCTTGCGGGTCGGCTTGTGCCTGCCACAAGTGAATCACGGGTGGCTGCAGTGGCTGATCAGCGCCGTTGCACTTTTACTGTTCGCTCGGGCCATCGGCGATTCGGAACTGGTGGGGTTTTTCAAGGAGGTCAAAGGCTCGCGGTTCGCCTGGCTGGATACCTGGGTGTACTCGCCGTTGTGTGTGATGCTGGGGGCGGGGTTGCTGGTGGTTGCCTGGGTTTGACTGGCTGGCCCCTTCGCGAGCAAGCCCGCTCCCACAGGTGATCGCTGTCGTACACAAATTTTAGCTTTGCTGAAGATTTCCTGTGGGAGCGGGCTTGCTCGCGAAGGGGCCATTCCTTGCTCCACAAGAACTCCTGATCAGCTCCCGCTCTCTGTGCGCCGACTGGATACCTCGGCCGGCACATCATCCCCGGCCATGCGCTTGCGAAACAGCGCCGCGCGGGCCAGCAGCAAAGTAGTCACGGGCACGGTAATCGCCAGCAGGATAGGGATCAGCCAGGCGTGCAGCACCGGCCCGGACTTGAGCGCCGAAAAATAGATGATCGAGGCCAGCGCCACGCTCCAGGCTCCCAGTGTCGAGGCCAGTGCCGGCGGGTGCATGCGCTGGAAGTAATCCTTCATCCGCAGCAGGCCGACGGCACCGATCAGCGCGAACAGGCTGCCGCAGACCAACAGGATCGCCACCGGGATTTCCACCCATAAAGACAGTTGTGCGTTCATTCGATCACCTCGCCACGCAGAAGGAATTTCGCCAGGGCGAACGAGCCGACAAAACCGAACAGCGCAATCAGCAGCGCCGCCTCGAAGTAGGTGTCACTGGCGTAGCGAATGCCCAGTGTCAGCATCATCAGCATGGCGACGATGTACAGGTAGTCCAGGGCCAGCACCCGGTCCTGGGCAGACGGCCCCTTGAACAGGCGGATCAGGGTCAGAATCATCGCCAGGGAAAACACAAACAGGCTCAGCAGGATCGCATTCGACAGCAATGGGCTCATTCGAAGATCTCCATTAACGGGCGTTCATAGGTCGCCTTGAAGTGCTGGATGAACAGCGCCTCGTCGTCCAGGTCGAAAACGTGCAGCAGCAGGATGCTGCGGTCCAGGGCCAACTCCGACCAGATCGTGCCCGGCACCACCGTGGTGATCATCGACAGTGCAGCCAGCCCGTTGGCATCACGCAGGTCCAGTGGCACCTTGATGAAGCGTGAGCGCGGTGGGCGACGACCCGCATTGAGCACGTTCCAGGCCACGGCGAGATTGGACACCAGCACATCGCGACCGACCACCAGGATCAGGCGCAGGATCACCCCTGGCCGGCGAATGCGCACATGGGACGGACGCAGCCTGCGCATCATCAGGGGTGCACAGAAACCCAGCGCCGCGCCCAGCAGCAGGTTACCCGGGCTCATCGACAGGTTCAGCAGCAACCACAGCAGCCATAGGGATAGCGACAGCCATGGCGCAGGGAACAGGCGCTTCATGGTTGCACCTCCAGCATCGCAGCCGGGGCTGTCGGGTTCGGTACCACCCGGGTATCGAGCACGGCATTGACGTATTGCTGCGGGTTGTTCAAGGCATCGGCGGCGGCCTGGGTGAAGCGCAACAGGGGCTCGGCCTTGAAGGTCAGCGCAATGCTCAGGCCCAGCAGGGCGAATATCGGCACGCACTCCAGACGCCGCAGCAGCGGCGATGGACGTTCCGCGGGGGTCCAGAAGCGCTGGATGCCCAGGCGCGAGAAGGCGATCAACGACGCCAGCCCCGACACAATCAACAGGACCAGCAGAGCCCATGCGGCGTTCGATATCGGTGTGTTGCCGCTATCGCCCAGCCCCAGTGGATTGAGCAGGGCGTTGAGCAGCCCGAGCTTGCCGATGAAACCGGAGAGTGGCGGCATGCCGATGATCAGCAAGGCGCAGGCAATGAAACCCAGGCCGAGAAACGCCATGGTCCAGGGAATCACCTGGCCGACCACTACTTTTTGATCGTCGTCGAGGTTGATGCCTTTGGGTGGATGCAGGGACTCCAGGGGGCGCGGCAGCAGTCCGGCTTCGTCCTCCAGTTGGATTTCGTTGGCCGAGCGCGAGCGCTCGATCAGTTCGGCGAGCAAAAACAGCGCGCTCAATGCCAGGGTCGAGCTGACCAGATAAAACAGCGCGGCGCCAATCAGGTTCGGCTGGGCGAAACCGATGGCCGACAGCAAGATCCCCGCCGATACCAGAATGCTCAGGCTGGCCATGCGCTCCAGGCGTTGTGCGGCGAGAATGGCAATGGCCGCGCAGACGATAGTGGCCATGCCGCCGTAGATCAGCCAGTCACCACCAAAAAACGCCGACGCGCCGGCCTGGGCAGAGAACAGCAGGGTCCACAGGCGCAGCAAGGTATAGATGCCGACCTTGGTCATGATCGCGAACATCGCCGCCACCGGTGCGCTCGCCGCAGAGTAGGCCGGCACCAGCCAGAAGTTCAGCGGCCACATTCCGGCCTTGGCCAGGAACGCCACCGCGAGAATGCCCGCACCGGCATGCAGCAAGCCGCGGTCGGCGTCCGATACCAGCGGGATCTTCAGCGCCAGGTCGGCCATGTTCAGGGTGCCGGTGACCCCGTAGATCAACGCCGCGCCAATCAGGAACAGCGACGAGGCCAGCAGGTTGATCGAGATGTAATGCAGCCCCGACGACACCCGTGCCCGCCCCGAGCCGTGCAGCATCAGCCCGTAGGACGCGGCCAGCAGTACTTCGAAGAACACGAACAGGTTGAACAGATCCGCTGTGAGGAAGGCGCCGTACAGGCCCATCAACTGGATCTGGAACAAGGCATGGAAGCTCGAACCTGCGCTGTCCCAGCGGGCCATGGCGAACAGCAACGCGCTGACACCGATGATTCCGGTCAGCACCAGCATCAGTGCCGACAGGCGATCGACCACCAGCACCAGGCCGAATGGCACCTGCCAGTTGCTCGGCAGGTAGACGCCAATCGAACCGGGTACGCCGGTAGTTTGCGTCCATTGCAACAGCGCCACGGCAATGCCCAGCCCGAGCAGGCTGGAGAGCAGGTTGATTTTCGCCTTCAGCGGGCGGTGTTTTTCGCCGAGCATCAGCATGATCGCCGCGGTCAACAGCGGCAGCAGGATCGGTGCGACGATCAGGTGAGTCATCGCCATCATTCCTTGGGCTCCCGGCCATCCACGTGGTCGGTGCCGGTCAGGCCCCGGGACGCGAGCAGCACCACCAGGAACAGTGCGGTCATGGCGAAGCTGATGACGATCGCGGTCAGGACCAGCGCCTGTGGCAACGGATCGGTGTAATGCAACAGATCCTGAGGCACACCGTCCTTGATGATCGGCTCCTTGCCAATGAACAGGCTGCCCATGCTGAAGATGAACAGATTGACGCCATAGGACAGCAGGCACAGGCCCATGACCACCTGGAACGTCCGAGGCCGCAGGATCAGCCAGACGCCGGACGCGGCCAGTACGCCGATGGCGATTGCGATGACTTCTTCCATCAGACGGCTCCCTTGGCTGCAGCGGTTTTAGGCTGGGCAGCGGTTTTGTGACCCCGTACCGATTGGTGGGCGAGGGCGGTGAGGATCAACAGGGTCGAACCGACCACCACTGCGTATACGCCGACATCGAAGAACAGTGCGCTGGCCAGGTGAATGTCGCCCAGCAGCGGCAGGTCGAAATGCCAGGTATGGGTGGTCAGGAACGGATATCCGACCGCCATTGCGCCCAGCCCGGTCATCGTCGCGAACAGCAGCCCGGTGCCCATCCAGCGCAGCGGACGCAGGCTCATTTGCGCCTCGACCCACTGGGTGCCGGCCACCATGTACTGCAGGATGAACGCCACCGACATCACCAGCCCCGCGACGAATCCGCCGCCGGGCTGGTTGTGCCCGCGCATGAACAGGTAGAACGACACCACCAGGGCCACCGGCAGCAGCAGGCGCACCAGCACCGCCGGCACCATCATGAAACCGAGTGCGGTGTCGCTGGCGTGACGCGGGTTGACCAGATCTGTGACCACGTCCGGTGCCAGCAAACGCTGCTGGGCCGGCAGTTGCAGGCTCTCTTTCGGTGGCCGGAAGCGGCGCAGCAGGGCGTACACGGTCAGCGCCACGGCCACCAGCACGGTGATTTCACCGAGGGTGTCGAAGCCGCGGAAATCCACCAGCATCACGTTGACCACGTTGCTGCCACCGCCCTCGGGCAAGGCGCGGCTCAGGTAGAACGAGGAAATGTCGTTTGGGGTCTGGCGGGTCAGCATGGCGTAGGCCAGCAGAGCCATGCCGACGCCGACCGAGGTCGACAACAGCAAGTCGCGAATACGCCGTACCCGCGCCCGGCGCAGGCTGCCCGGCAACGGCGAGACTTCTTCGATCCGTCGCGGCAGCCAGCGCAGACCCAGGAGGATCAGTACCGTGGTCACCACTTCGACGGCCAGTTGCGTCAGCGCCAGGTCCGGCGCCGAGAACCAGACGAACGTGACGCAGGTCATCAGGCCGCAGACGCTGACCATGGTCAGGGCGGCGAGTCGGTGGTACTTGGCCTGATACGCAGCGCCAAGGGCGCAGGCGATGGCCAGCAGCCACAGGGTGACGAACACGATCGACCCGGGGATCTTCGGCCGTTCACCCCAGCTCAGGCTGCTGTGCAACATCGGGATCAAGCCGGCCAGCACGGCGGCCAGCACCATCAGGAACAACTGCGCTTGCAGGCGCCGGGTGCCGAGCAGTTGGTCCAGGCGGCGAGCCATGCGCATCTTGATGACCAGGCCGCACTCGAACAGGCGCTTGCCGTCAAACCGGCCAATAAGCGGCGGACGGGTGATGCGCCCGCGCTTGAGCTGATTGCGCAATAGCAGGTAGAGCAGGGTGCCGCAGGACAGGGCAATCAGGCTCATGATCATCGGTGCGTTCAAGCCGTGCCAGATCGCCAGGCTGTACGCTGGCAATGTACCGCCAACCACCGGTTGTGCCGCGGCGGCGAGCAGCGGGCCGACCATCTGGGCCGGGAAAATACCCACCAGCAGGCAGGTGAACACCAGCAATTCTACCGGAGCACGCATCCACCGCGGCGGCTCGTGGGGCGTGTGGGGCAGGTCGGTGGCAGGCGGGCCGAAGAACACATCCACGGTAAAACGCAGGGAGTAAGCGACGCTGAACGTGCCGGCGATGGTGGCGACGATCGGCAGTGTCAGTTCAACCCAGGCCGTGGCGTTGATGAACACGGTTTCGGCGAAGAACATCTCTTTGGAGAGGAAGCCGTTGAGCAGCGGCACGCCGGCCATCGAGGCACTGGCGACCATGGCCAGGGTCGCGGTGTACGGAATCAGCTTGATCAGGCCGCTGAGCTTGCGGATGTCGCGGGTGCCGCTTTCGTGGTCGATGATCCCGGCGGCCATGAACAGCGAGGCCTTGAAGGTGGCGTGGTTGAGGATGTGGAACACCGCGGCCACGGCGGCCAGGGGGCTGTTCAGGCCGAGTAGCAGGGTGATCAGGCCCAGGTGGCTGATGGTCGAATAGGCCAGCAGGCCCTTGAGGTCGTTCTGGAACATCGCGCAGTAAGCGCCGAGCAGCAGGGTGCAGGCGCCGGCGCCGCTGACGATGTAGAACCATTCTTCACTGCCGGAAAGCGACGGCCACAGCCGTGCGAGCAGGAATACCCCGGCCTTGACCATGGTCGCCGAGTGCAGATACGCCGAGACCGGTGTCGGCGCGGCCATGGCGTGGGGCAGCCAGAAGTGGAAGGGGAATTGCGCGCTTTTGCTCAGGGCGCCGATCAGGATCAGGGGCAGGAGGATGGGGTAAAGGGCATGGGCACGAATCAGCTCGCCGGCGGCCAGGACCTTGTCCAGGTCATAGCTGCCGACCACATGGCCGAGCAGCATGACCCCCGCCAGCAGGCACAAGCCGCCCGCGCCAGTCACCATCAGCGCCATGTAGGCGCCACGGCGGGCATCGGCGCGGTGGTGCCAGTAGCCGATCAACAGGAATGAGAAGAGGCTGGTCAGTTCCCAGAAAAACACGATCTGGATCAGGTTGCCGGAGATCACCAGGCCGAGCATGGCCCCCATGAACGCCAGGAAAAACGCGAAGAAACGCGGCACCGGATCGTCCGGCGACATGTAGTAGCGGGCGTACAGCGACACCAGCGTGCCGATGCCCAGCACCAGCATGGAAAACAGCCAGGCAAAGCCGTCCATGCGCAGGACGAAGTTCAGCCCGAGGCTGGGCAACCAGAAGAATTCTTCGCGAATGACGCCGCCATGGGCGATCTGCGGGTACAGCAGGGCGACCTGGACTGTGCCGATCAAGGCGATCAGGCCTGCCAACAGGGACTCGGCATTGCGGGCGTTGTGCGGCAACACGGCCGCCAAACAGCTGCCAATGAATGGCAGAAGCAGTAGAACTATCAGGGACATAGGCTTCTAATCTGCGGAAGTTTGTGAAGCATCATACGTGCCAGTTCGCGGATCACCAAATGCGAAGCTGTCGCAGAATCCTACAAGATAGACGGAAAAGCCTTGTCCAACTTTGTTTCAGGGGGAGTGATTACAGCAGGGGCGGCCCCATCGCGAGCAGGCTCGCTCCCACAAGTCTGCAGGTGAACATAATTGCTACGTACAGCCAGAGGCACTGTGGGAGCGAGCTGGCTCGCGATGGGGTCTGCAGAGGCGACGCAAATTCAAGTGACTTAACCCTGGGTTTCGCGTTCTAGCCCTTCTTCCACAGGGCGAGCCTTACCCTTGGTCTTCAACTCACTGACAATCACCGCTGCCACAATCAACCCGGCCCCCACCAGGGCTATAGCCGGCAGGCGCTCCCCGGCAATGCGCCCGACAATCCCGGCCCACACCGGCTCGCCAGCGTAGATGAGGGTCGCCCGGGTTGGCGAGACGCTCTTCTGTGCCCAGTTCATCGCCACCTGGATCGCCGCGCTCGCCGCTCCCAGCCCCAAGGCGCTGCACAGCAGCAACCAGGAGAAGTCCGGAATCGCCTCGTGGGTCGGCACCACCATCAGGAACGACAGGATCGAAGTGACCGCCAGTTGCACCACCGTCACCCGGCGCACATCCACTTGCCCGGCATAGGTGCTGATCAGAATGATCTCCGCGGCAATCGCCACGGCGCTGATCAGGGTGGCGATTTCACCGGGACTGAAATTGAACGAAGCACCGGACGGACCGGACAACAGCATCAACCCGGTAAAGGCCAGCATGATGCCGATGCTGGGCATCAGCCCCGGGCGGCGGCCCAGCACCAGCCATTGCAGCAACGGCACGAAGGGCACATAGAGGGCGGTTATGAACGCTGACTGACTGCTGGGAATGCTCTGTAACCCCACCGTCTGCAAGCCATAGCCGAGCATGATCGCCACGCCGATAAATGATCCGGCCTTGAGCTCGAACAGGGTCAGTCCCCTCAGGTGCCGCCAGGAAAACAGGGCGACGATGCTGGCGGCAGCGGCAAAGCGCAGGCCGACGAAAAACATCGGGCCGCTGACGGTCATCGCGTGCTGGACCAGCAGGAAGGTGCCGCCCCAGACCATGGTAATCAGCACCAGCACCCATTCTGCCTTGCTGAAACTGGTGAAACGGGAGGAAGCCTGGGGGGAGTTCGCCGACGTCATGACCTTGCACGCTACAAAAGGGCGACGCACAATGCGTCGAATGTTGCGCAGTATACTGCCCAACCCCAGCCAGTGAGCAATATAGTGCACAAAGATTCTTCCCAACGGGCTTCGGTCCTTCAGCACGTCAGCCAGAATGTGCGCCGTTTGCGTCACGCCGCCGATATGAGCCAGAGTGCCCTGGCTGAACTGTCCGGGGTTAGCCGGCGCATGCTGGTGGCCATCGAAGCCGGCGAAAAGAACGTCAGCCTGACTACCCTCGATCGTGTCGCGCAAGCGCTGGATGTTGCCTTCAGCGACCTGATCCAGGCCCCGGACGCCCGGGATCCCAGTCGTATCAACGAGCTGGCCTGGACCGGCAAGATTGCCGGCAGCAAGGCCGTGCTGCTCTCCAAAGCCACGGCCAGCCGTGAAGTGGAACAGTGGGAGTGGTGCCTGCAACCGGGCGAGGTGTATCCGTCGGAACCGGACGCCGATGGCTGGAGCGAACAGATATATGTATTTGAGGGATGCCTGACGGTGATGCTTGGCGATGTGGCCAATAACATTGCCGCAGGCGAATTTTTCATGTTTGCCAGCAACCAGCCCCACTGTTATCGCAACGACGGACCGGTGGCGGCGCGTTTTGTGCGTAATGTGGTGATCTGAACAGGAAGTGCACGATGAGCCAGACCCTGAATAATGAAGCCGACATTCTGATTGTCGGCGGTGGCCTCAGCGGCGCGATGCTGGCGGCGCAGCTGTTGCGCCAGCCAGGCAAGCGCAAGGTCCTGGTGATCGAACCCCGTGGTGAACTTGGTCGGGGCGAGGCCTACAGTGCGGTGGAGCTGGGACATACGCTCAACGGCAATGCGGCGCGCATGAGCGTCGACCCGGACAACGCCGACGACCTGACTCAATGGCTAACCGAATACATTGCCGCCGGCGGCTGGCCGGAATCGGACCAGCAACAGGTGCCGATCAGCGAATTGTTCCCGCCCCGGGGCATTTTCGGCCTGTACGCACAACAGCGTCTGGCACAGGCGCAAGCGCTGGGCGCCTCAAACGGCTCGAGCGTTGAGCATGTACAAGCTGAAGTGGTGGACCTGCAGGTCGATCCGGACAAGGTGCGATTGACCTTGAGCGACGGTCGACACATGCAGGGCGCTTTTGCGGTGCTGGCCACGGGGATGTTTGCCGCAGCGCGCACGCCACAGACCCAATCCAGCGGCTTGAATGCTGCCGGCCTGGATCCTTGGGACGTGGCCGCCATGGCGCGACTCGACCCGCAGTCGACGGTGTTGATCATCGGCTCGGGCCTGACCATGGTCGATGCTGTGGTGTCGCTCGAACAGGCCGGGCATCGCGGGCCGATTGAAGTGTTCTCCCGACATGGCCTGCTACCCCATGTGCGCCGTCAGCCACCGGTCTGGGTGGATTTTCTGGCCGAAGATCACCGCATCCGTACGCCCCGGCAACTGCTGCGCGAATTGCGCCGGCACTGCCGGGACGCCATCGCCCAGGGCATTGACTGGCAGGCACCGCTGGACACCGTGCGCGCACATATCGGCCGCTTGTGGCACCAGGCGACGGACGTGCAGCGCCGGCAATTCGTGCGGCATGTGCGGCCGTGGTGGGAAAGCCATCATCATCGCTCGCCACCGTTGAGCGCAGAACTGGTGGAACGCTTGCACCGGGAAGGGCGGTTGCGCATTCAGGCGGCATCCTTCCATGGGCTTGAGCCTTCGACGAATGACGGCGTCGGTATTCGCATTCGACGTCGTGGTGAGATGCAGACCACCGTGGTTCATGGTGCAGCGTTGATCAACTCCAGCGGTATCGAATATGACTGGCGCCGGGTCGCGCGTCCGCTGCCCAGGCAATTGCTGGCCCGGGGACTGGTGCGGCCGGGGCCATTGGCGCTGGGTATCGCTGCAGAGGTTGACGGCGCGGTGGTTGATGCCAATGGCCAGGCTGCCAGTCGTCTGTTTGCCATGGGGCCGCCGTTGCGTGGCATTTGGTGGGAAAGCACGGCGGTGACCGATGTGGCGAGTCAGGCCAAGGCCCTGGCGCAGCGATTGGTGCAATAAAGGCTCAGATATATGACAAACCCCGCGATTGGCGGGGTTTGTCATTTCGGCGCGGTACAAAACCGTGGATCAATAGCGCTGATACTTCGAACCGAACTCGGGCCGGTTTTCTGCGACGTAGAGTTTTGCTGGTTGGTCTTTGCCGACGGTGTTCACATTTACTATTGCCGGTTGGGCGGCTTTGCTTACGGCAATCTGTGGTGAAGGGGTGTGTGGTGCGGCGATGGCGGATGTGGCGCCGAGCAGGGTAAGGGTGAAACCCAGGCTGAGGATGCTTTTCATGGTGTTGCTCCAGGGGGGGAAGATGTGTTCACTTTAGAGCTGGAGCCTGGTGATGAAAAAACACCCTTGCGCATAGTTATTATCGAGCTTGTTGATCGGCTTTTTGGTCTTGGCGGCCTCTGGGCCGACCAGGTTCCTGGTGGGTTGTGTACATATCCATTGCTTCGGTAACGGCGGCTTATGGTTTCGCCCTTACGGCGAGTCACTTTTAACAAACGCCTTAAAAGTAACCAAAAACGCTTGCCCCAGCGTCCGGCCCCTCGCTTAGGCTCGGCGTTCCTTCGCTCCGGTGTCCATCCGGGGGCATCGCCTCCGGTCGGCTTCGCTTCGACCTCCTCTCGAT
>NZ_JBWKOF010000024.1:0-41414 GCF_059415945.1 Pseudomonas sp. GW821-FHT09H03
CGCCACAGGCAAGCCCCCTCGCCACAGGCAAGCCCCCTCGCCACAGGCAAGCCTCCCCCTCGCCACAGGCAAGCCTCTCACCACAGGCAAGTCCCCCTCGCCACAGGCAAGCCCCCGCACCACAGGCAAGCCCCCTCTCCACAGGCCCGCCCCCCGCCGCAAAAGCCGGACTTTCAGTGCTGGGTTTTGTGATCCAGCGCAGCGTAGAAATTCGCGCTCTGTTGCAGGTATTTCTGGGTGTAGCTTTGGGTGTGGGCTTTTCTGTCGCTGATTTCAACGTTGGCACTGGCTGGCAGGGCAACGGTAGCGGAGATGGCGGAAGCGGCGATTACAGAGAAGAGGTTGAAGTTCATGGCGCTAATCCTCGGAGTCAGTTGGCTTGCTTGCCCGGTGGGGCCGTGAAGCAAACTTAACCTTCGAGGGGCGATGCCTTGAAATGCTTTGTAGCATTACCAATTATCAGCGTCATCGATAAAAGCAGGCAGGCCCCATCAGCCGGGGCCTGCGGCCTATTGACGCACCAGGAACTTGAGGTCGCTCGGCGCATCCATTGGCAGTTTCTGCACGGTTTTACCCAGCAGACCGGTTGTTGCATCGCGCTCGACAACGACAATCTGGTTGCTCTTCTGGTTGGCGATCAGCAGGAATTTGCCACTGGGGTCGAGGCTTAATTCCCTTGGGTGATCGCCCTCCACGGCCCGGCGTTGCAATTCCTTGAGGTGACCGCTCGCCTGATCAATGGCGAACACCAGCAACTGATTGGCCGTGCCACGGTTGCTGACATAGAGGAACTTGCCGTCGGCCGAAGCATGCAGTGCCGCGGCTGCCTTGCCTGAAACCGCCTGACCGGCCGCCAGATCGATCATCTGCGTCTGCTCAAGCCGGCCATCGTGGTAGTCGAACACGGCGACCTGCGCACTCATTTCCATGGTCAGCCAGGCGTGTTTGCCATCGGCACTGAACAGCAAGTGGCGCGGCCCGCTACCGGGTGGCAACTGCACGAAGGCCGGGGTCGCCGGGGCCAATGGCAACTCAGGGTTGGCCTTGGGATCGAAGCGATAGACAAAGACCTTGTCTGCCCCCAGGTCATTGGAGAACACATACTTGCCGTCCGGTGACGGGACTGTCGAATGCACATGCGCCGACATCTGCCGCTCGGGATTGACCCGGCTCGATGGGTGACTGCTCATCTGCACAACAGGTTTGAGCGTGGCATCGGCAGCCACAGGCAACACCGCCAGGGTACCGCCCGGATCTTCGGCTACGCAGTAGTTACTGACAAACAAGTGGCCGGCATCCGCGCTGAGGCTCGAATGGGTCGGCTCGTTACCCAGGCTCTGCACCTGACTGATCAGACGCAGCTCACCGGTCTTGGGGTCGATCGAATAACTGCTGACGCGCCCGACCGGATCAGCCTGCCCCGGGCCGTTTTCGTTGACCACGAACAGGTGTCGCTGGTCTTTGGACAGGGTCAGCCATGACGGGTTTTCGCTGTTGATCACTTGCAGCGGCCTGGCGTTGATCTGCCCCGTGGCGCTGTCGAAGCTCAGACGATAAATGCCCTGGCTTTGGCCGGCGGTGTACGAACCCACGAGCAATTGATAGTCGTTGGCAGATGCGGACTCAAACCCCATCGCGCCGATGCCGCTGGCGATCAACAGTGGCCAGAGATTAAACATCCCCGGACGCTTCTTCACCGTCATCGTTGTCACCGCGAGTAGCCGTCATGCACACCAGCCGGTGCTCACCGGAATTACCGTTGATCAGCCAGCTTTGCAGGGTTGCATCGAACGTCGCCGCCTGAATCTGCGCCGGGGTGAACTCCCAGTGCTTGGCCGCGCGGCCATCCATGCATTCGATGTGCAGGTTGTCCAACTCATCGAGGGAGAATTCGAAAGCGTGCAGGCCGTCGATTTCCACCATATCGCAGTGTTCGAGGACGTTGAGCAAGGTATCGGTTACGGCGGTCATGGCAGTCAATCTTTGCAGGGAAAAACGCAATGATAGCGCATGCACCTGATGACTGTTCTACACATCCCTCTTGTGGGAGCGGGCTTGCTCGCGAATGCGCTGGATCAGTCGACAGATGCATTGACTGACCCACTGCATTCGCGAGCAAGCCCGCTCCCACAGGTATTGTGTTCGGACCTTACAATGCGTCGCGCGACGGGTTGCCATCCACCAGACGCTGAATGCGCAGCGGATTGCCATTCTTCAAGGGTTCCGGCAGCAAACTGTCGGGGTAGTTCTGGAAGCACACCGGGCGCAGGAAACGGTCGATGGAGAGCGTCCCGACTGAGGTGCCACGCGCATCAGAGGTTGCCGGGTAGGGGCCGCCGTGGACCATCGAATCACAAACCTCGACGCCGGTTGGATAACCATTGAGCAGGATCCTGCCGACCTTCTGCTCCAGTAACGGTGTCAATTCACGGAACTGTTCGAAGTCTGCCTGCTCGCCGATGACGGTGGCCGTCAACTGGCCGTGCAAACCGTTCAACGCCGCACTGAGTTGCGCCTGATCCGCCACTTCCACTACTACCGTGGTCGGCCCGAACACTTCCTCCTGCAGCGCTTCATCGCCATCGATGAGCAAGCTGACATCCGCCTTGAACAACTGCGGCTGCGCCTGATTGCCCTGTTGCGCATTGCCGGCCAGGTGCTCGATCCCCGGATGATCCAGGAGCTTTTGCAAGCCTTTGCCGTAACTGCTCAAGGTGCCAGCGTTGAGCATGGTTTGCGCCGGCTGATCGCCGATCAACCCGGCCACCTGCTGCACAAAGGCGCTGAACTGAGGGGAGCGAATACCGATCACCAGGCCTGGATTGGTGCAGAACTGGCCACAACCTTGCACCACCGAAGCCGTCAGGTCGCGGGCGACCGTATCGGCGCGTACCTGCAACGCCTGGGGCAGCACAATCACCGGGTTGATACTCGACATCTCGGCGAACACCGGAATCGGTTGCGCACGCGCTGCCGCCATGTCGCACAAGGCGCGACCACCCTTGAGCGAACCAGTGAAGCCGACCGCGAGGATCGCCGGATGCTTGACCAGTGCTTCACCGACTCCGCCACCGTAGATCATGTTGAACACGCCGACCGGCATACCGGTTTTTTCAGCGGCACGAATGATTGCGTCTGCCACCAGTTCGGCCGTGGCCATGTGACCGCCATGGGCCTTGAACACCACCGGGCATCCGGCCGCCAGGGCCGACGCGGTATCGCCGCCCGCGGTGGAAAACGCCAGCGGAAAGTTACTGGCACCGAACACCGCCACCGGCCCCAGGCCGATGCGGTACTGGCGCAGATCAGGGCGCGGCAAGGGTTGCCGTTCAGGCAGTGCGCGGTCGATCCGCGCGCCGTAGAAATCGCCCCGGCGCAGCACTTTGGCGAACAGGCGCATCTGGCCGCTGGTCCGTGCGCGCTCGCCTTGAATCCGCCCCGCTGGCAATGCGCTCTCGCGGCAGACCACGGCGACGAATTCATCATCGAGCGCATCGAGCTCGTCGGCAATGCCATCGAGAAACTGCGCCCGTCGCTCGGCACTCAGACTTCGGTAGGCCGGATAGGCCGTCGCCGCCGCTTGCGCTGCCGCATCGACTTCTTCAGGGCTGGCCTGAAAAAAATCGTGGGGCAAGGCTTCGCCCGTGAACGCATCAATGCTCTGCAGTTTGACGGTGCCGAGCGCGCTGCGCTGGCCACCGATGTAGTTGTGACCAAGAATCCGGATCATGCAAATCTCCTCAAAGTGTGCCGACGCTGCCGGGCTCGAATGCCGCTGCGACCGGGGCAATACCATTGATCAAAGGCGCGCCGAATTCGGCCTGGCTGATTTCGAACACGTCACCGGGTCGGGTGTGGATGCCGTCGGCGAAGGACAAGGTCGCGGTGCCGAAGAAGTGAATGTGCACATCCCCCGGACGCAGGAACTGGCTGTACTTGAAATGGTGGAATTCAAGGTTGGCCAAGCTGTGGCACATGTTCGCTTCGCCACTGAGAAACTCGTTCTGCCACAGCACTTCACCATCGCGCAGGATGCGGCTGCTGCCGGCCAGGTGCTGGGGCAACTCGCCGACCCGCAGTTCCGGGCCGTAGCTGCAACTGCGCAGTTTCGAATGCGCCAGGTACAGGTAATTTTTACGCTCCATGACGTGATCGGAAAATTCGTTGCCCACGGCAAAACCGAGGCGATACGGCTTGCCATCGTGACCGATGACGTACAGGCCAGCGATTTCCGGCTCTTCACCGGCATCTTCGGCGAACGGCGGCAGGGGAAACGGCTGGCCCGGCCTGACGACGATGCTGCCATCGCCTTTGTAGAACCATTCCGGTTGCACACCGGCCTCATCCGCCGCCGGCTTACCGCCCTCCACACCCCATTTGAATATGCGCATGGTGTCGGTCATCGCGGTTTCGTCGCCACTTTGCTGGTGCATCTTGTCCCGGGCCGAGGCGCTGCCCAGATGGGTCAGGCCCGTGCCGCTGACCAGCATGTGGGCAGGGTCCTGATGATCCAGCGGCGGCAGGATGCGTAGCTTCGCCAGCAGGTCGGCGTAGTCGTGACTGATGCCCAGGCCCTGGCTTTGCACCTGTTGCTCAAGGCTTGCGCCCGCCTCGATCGCCGCCAATGCCAGATCACGAACGGTGCGCGCGTCCTGTACCTCACGCACCAGACCGTTGTCGACCACGCCAACGCGGCGTTCGCCGTTACTCAACTCGAATTGAACCAGACGCATGAAATTCTCTCCTGTATGCAAAAAATCGAAAACGCCGCAGGACCCATGCGGGAGCGGGCTTGCTCGCGAAGAGGCCGTCAAATCCAACATCACAGGTGACTGACACTGCGCCTTCGCGAGCAAGCCCGCTCCCAGATTTGGTCGGTGTTAACCTTCAGATTCAGGTACGGGTCGCACCGCGCGCGCTGGCGGCAAACTGGTCAGCGGGCAACACGTGCTTGCGCTCCAGCAAGCGATACACCACACCGGTCAGCACCAGTCCGAACACCATCACCCCGGACAGGAAATACAGCCCCGAAGCCAGGTTGCCCGTGTACTCCTTGAGCGCGCCAATCACGAACGGACCGATGTAACCGCCGAGGTTGCCTACCGAGTTGATCAAGGCGATGCCCGCCGCCGCACTGGCACCGGCGAAGAAACGCCCCGGCAAGGTCCAGAACACCGCCGTGCAGGAGAACAGCGCGAACGCCACCAGGCACAACGCCGCCAGTTGCAGCACCGGCACCGACAGCCAGGCGCTGAGGAACAGGCCGATGGCGCCCAGTACATACAACACCGCCAGGTGGCCATAACGATCATTCAAGCGGTCGGAACTGCGCGGGATGATCAGCAAGCCGACGATGCCGAAAATGTACGGCACCGCCGAGACAAATCCGGTCACCAGATCACTGCCGCCAAACTGTTTGATCAGCGTCGGCAACCACAAGCCAAGGCCATAAATGCTGAGGGTCACCGGCAGGTAAAACAGCGCCAGCAACAGGACTCGCTTGTCTTTCAAGGCGTGCAATGGATTGCCATGGCGGGTCTGGCCGTAGGCTTGCAGGTCTTTTTGCAGCTCGCCGGTCAGCCAGTCCTTTTCGGCCTGGTCCATCCATTTCACCTGTTGCGGACCATCAGGCAGGTAACGCAACACCGGCCAGGTCAGCAGGATTGCCGGCATGCCGATGACGATAAACAGCCACTGCCAGCCGTGCAGCCCGAGTACGCCGTCCATGCCCAGCAAACCGCCGGCGACCGGACCGGTGATCATCATGGCGATGGGTTGGGAGAGGATGAACAGACCGAGGATCTTGCCGCGGTGGCGCACCGGAAACCACTGGGTGATGTAGTACAGCACGCCCGGGAAGAACCCGGCCTCGGCGGCACCGAGCAGGAAGCGCATCACATAGAAGCTGTTGGGTCCCTGGACAAAGGCCATGCCGATGGTGATGGCGCCCCAGGTGACCATGATCCGCGCGAACCAGCGTCGAGCACCGAAACGGTCAAGCATCAGGTTGCTGGGGATTTCCAGCAGGAAGTAGCCAATGAAGAACAGCCCGGCGCCCAGGCCGTAGGCGGCATCACCGAGGCCGATATCGGCACCCATGTGCAACTTGGCGAAGCCCACGGCGGAGCGATCCACATAGGCGATCAGGTACAGCAGGATCAGGAAAGGAATCAGTTTCAGCGTGATGCGACGGATAAGCCGCAGTTCCTGGCTCATGAGATCGGTCTCCGATTGTTGTTGTTATAGAACCTCGGGGGACGCCTCTGGCGAAATCTCGCCAGGGCCATCCCTCCGTTGCAGCCGACTATATAGTAATACTATTTACCCAACAACACTTCCAAACCGACGATTTTGCGCTTAAGGTAAGCCAAAGCTTGAACAATATAGTCATACAATAAGAGAATCGATCATGTCTGATAAGAAACCCACCCTGCGCTCCGCCCAATGGTTTGGCACCGCCGACAAGAACGGCTTCATGTACCGCAGCTGGATGAAGAATCAGGGCATCGCCGACCACCAGTTTCATGGCAAGCCAATCATCGGCATCTGCAACACCTGGTCGGAACTGACCCCGTGCAACGCGCATTTCCGCCAGATTGCCGAGCACGTCAAACGCGGGGTGATCGAGGCCGGGGGCTTTCCAGTGGAATTCCCGGTGTTCTCCAATGGCGAATCGAACCTGCGCCCCACCGCCATGCTCACCCGCAACCTGGCGAGCATGGACGTGGAAGAAGCCATTCGCGGCAACCCGATCGATGGCGTGGTGCTGCTGACCGGCTGCGATAAAACCACCCCGGCCCTGCTGATGGGCGCCGCCAGTTGCGACGTACCGGCCATCGTGGTCACCGGCGGACCGATGCTCAACGGCAAGCACAAAGGCAAGGACATCGGTTCCGGCACCGTGGTCTGGCAGCTCAGCGAGCAGGTCAAGGCCGGCACCATCAGCATCGACGACTTCCTCGCCGCCGAGGGCGGCATGTCCCGCTCGGCCGGTACCTGCAACACCATGGGCACCGCCTCGACCATGGCCTGCATGGCCGAAGCACTGGGCACTTCCCTGCCCCACAACGCGGCGATTCCAGCGGTGGATGCACGCCGCTATGTGCTGGCGCACATGTCCGGCATGCGCGCGGTGGAGATGGTCCGCGAAGACCTGAAACTGTCGAAGATTCTGACCAAGGAAGCCTTCGAGAATGCCATTCGCGTCAACGCCGCCATCGGTGGCTCGACCAACGCGGTGATCCACTTGAAAGCCATCGCCGGGCGCATCGGCGTGGAGCTCGACCTCGACGACTGGACGCGCATGGGGCGCGGCATGCCGACCATCGTCGACCTGCAGCCGTCCGGGCGCTTCCTGATGGAGGAGTTCTACTACGCCGGTGGCTTGCCGGCGGTGTTGCGTCGCTTGGGTGAAGCCAACCTGATCCCGAACCCGAACGCCCTGACCGTCAATGGCAAATCCATCGGCGAGAACACCAAGGACGCGCCGATCTATGGCGAGGACGAAGTGATCCGCACCCTCGACAACCCGATCCGCGCCGACGGCGGCATCTGCGTGTTGCGCGGTAACCTGGCGCCGCTGGGTGCGGTGCTAAAGCCGTCCGCTGCCTCGGCAGAACTGATGCAGCATCGCGGTCGTGCGGTGGTGTTCGAGAACTTCGACATGTACAAGGCGCGCATCAACGATCCTGAACTGGATGTCGATGCCAACTCGATTCTGGTGATGAAGAACTGCGGGCCGAAAGGTTATCCGGGCATGGCCGAAGTCGGCAACATGGGCCTGCCGGCCAAGCTGCTGGCCCAGGGCGTGACCGACATGGTGCGTATTTCCGATGCACGCATGAGTGGCACGGCGTACGGCACCGTGGTGTTACACGTGGCTCCTGAAGCGGCTGCCGGTGGCCCGCTGGCGGCAGTGAAGGAAGGCGACTGGATCGAACTCGATTGTGCCAGCGGCCGTCTGCACCTGGACATTCCCGATGCCGAAATGGCTGCGCGCATGGCCGATCTGCAACCGCCGCAGAACCTGATCGTCGGCGGCTATCGCCAGCTGTACATCGACCATGTGCTGCAAGCGGACCAGGGCTGCGACTTCGACTTCCTGGTCGGCTGCCGCGGCGCCGAAGTCCCTCGCCATTCCCATTAACCCTACAAATCCCCTGTGGGAGCCAGCCTGCTGTGGGAAGGAGGCTTACTGTGGCGAGGGGGCTTGCCCCCGTTGGGCTGCGTAGCGGCCCTGAAAAACAGCGGGACTACTGCGTAGTCCAACGGGGGCAAGCCCCCTCGCCACAGCAAGCCCCTCACCACAGCAAGCCCCCTGCCACAGTAAGCACCCTCGCCACGACAAGCACCCTTCTGTACAAGGTGCTCGTAGCTTTCGACTGATGCATCTCATTGTGCCTGCTATCATGCGCGGCACCCCCTCTCGCACAGGAACGCGCCGCTCCCCATGGATTACCGCAAACCCTCCGACCGCAAAAGCATGCACTCGCGCATTGTCCAGGAACTGGGTATGCAGATCGTCTCGGGACGTTTCCTGCCCGACGACAAACTGCCTGCCGAAGCCCTGTTGTGCGAGGAATATGCAGTCAGCCGGCCGGTCCTGCGCGAGGCCACCCGGGTGCTGGTCGCCAAAGGCCTGGTGTATTCGCGCCCGCGGGTCGGCACCGTGGTCAAGCCGCGCAAGGACTGGCACATGCTCGACCCGGATGTGCTGCATTGGCTGATGCAAAGCAGTCCGCAGAATGAGTTTTTCGATTTGCTGACCAGCGTGCGCAGCATCATCGAACCGGCCGCCGCCGCACTGGCCGCGCAATTCGCCACCGATGCGGACATTGCCTCCATCGGCGAAGCCTACCAGCGCATGGAAGCCGCCCCGACTCCAGAAGCGTTATTGCAACCTGACCTGGACTTTCACAGCCGCATCGCCGACGCCACCCACAACGATTTACTGGCCAACCTGTGCAACATGCTTTCGGTGGCGATTGCCGAGGCGTTGAAACATTCCAACCAGCGGCCAAACCTGCATGAACTGGCGCTGCCACGGCACAAGGCGATTCTGACTGCGATCGAGAATCGCGATGCGCTGGGCGCCCGGCATGCCACGCTGGTGCAGCTCGACGATGCACGCAGTGCTTTGAATGTGGTGCTGGGCACAGAGCTACAGTAAGGGCACATGGCAATCGACTGCCACTAGCACAATTTCAGCGCTGGGCGGTGGTATCGCACTAACGCACTTCAATCTCTTTCGCGCAATACCTTGGCCCTACAGCTCGGCGTCGCCCATGCCTTGTGCAGGCGGCGCTGTATCAGCCCAACTGCCAAGGAATGCGCCCATGTCGATACCCGCCTCGACCTCCCCGTTGAACATTCTGGCCCTCGCTGTCAGAACACAATTTGCCAACCGCCCGACACTACGCTCGGTTTTGACGAAGATGCTAGAGCAGCAGATCGTCGAAAAAACCGCCCCGCTCAATACCGACATCAGCTCGATCTTCCTCGACTTCCCCGATGACACCGGGGGCTACTCCAGCCACTCATTGGTCGATGTCGTATTGGGCTATCTGGCCAGTGGCAATGCGCCGGTTTTTTCCACCGCAACGGCTGATCGTCCAGTCCGTCTGGTCGATGCACAGCGGCAAAAAGTCACCTTCCTCTCGATTGGCGACACCACTGAAAGCACCTGGCCCGGCCTGTCGATGCTCGAAGATGTCATTCGCGAGCTCCCTTCGATTCTGCACATCGGTTTCCAGCAAGCCTTGGCCGACTACTGGAGTGAACCAGGCAATGCTGATTGCAGTCGCTTGCAATGGCTGAGCGACCAACTGCGCGACTCTCTCAGAGCCGCAGCCGTGCGCCAGTCGGGCACCGACGGGACAATACTGCGGCAACTGGCCGATCATCCGTGCTTGCAAGACCGCCCTGCTGAACCGGCCATCCACGCCTATACCCTGCAAGCCACTGCATCAAAGGGCCTGCTGTCTGCGTCATTCCAATCCACCGACCTGCTGGTCACCCAGGGCGCGAGGGCACTGCTGTGCAGCCTGTCCGGCACTCTTGAATCCTATGCCTCCATTGATGAGTTCAGCCAGGCATGGGGACAGAGGGTGCAACAGCCACTGCAGCTCGATGCATTCACCTGGAAGCGCTACGAGCCCGACGGCAATATTTTCGACGTGCAGGCCGCCCTGCTGCTCAATCAGCAACTGGAAGACCTCGCCGCGATCAAGCTTCCCGCAGGCCTCAACGCAAGCGAACTGGAAAACCTTTACGCAAGGGTAACTGACCCGGTTTCGCTATTCGCCGACGCGCCACCGATGCAACGCCAACCCCTGCGCCTGTTGCAATCGACCTTGCCATCATGGCTCAAGGACGCAGCGATTGCCGATCAACTGGCTTACCGCAAGCACAGCCTGGAGCTCGCTGGCGCCCGGCAAACCGCCAAGGGCAAATCCTGGGCCGAAGGTATCGAGGACATCCGGGCATTCACTGCCCGAACGCTGCACGAGCAGATGGTGGCGGATCACTCCGACGCACCAGATGTATCGTCCGATGACCTGGAGTTGACCTTTCACGTTCCCGTCGGTGATCTGGGCAGCGGCTACCTGGAATCAGTGAAAATGTCCCTGACCGACCTGGCCCTGAAAAATCTGGCGGGAAAACCCAAGGGCAGCATGACCCTGCGCCACCTTGATGGAAAACCACTGGCGCAATGGATGACACCTGAGTACCTGCTTGGGCTGGTCAGCAAAGTCGATATCGGCAAGCACTTTCCCGAGAGGATCAAACAGCTCCTGTTAAGTGACGACGCTGACGCCCGAAACCGCGAAGTTCTTTTTGCCAATGAACTCAAGGTGACATTACCGCTGGACGCATTGGCGCTGGCGATCAAGGGTGAACGCGGGTTTACCCGCCGTGGCTACCAGTTGATTGCCGCGCTGGTACAGCCCGCCCGTTCCGATCAGTTCGTCGGCGAAGACGATATTGTCGTCCGGCCGCTGGCTTTGCTGCGCAAGCCGGGAGCCGACGCGGACGAGGTCACCAACATGTTTGTGATCGAACCCGCCGACATCGACCGCGGCCCGCATATCCTTTACCGCCCTGTCTACCAGCAGTCTTTGCACCAATACCCGACTCGTGCAGCACTGCTCGCCGCCATTGCCGAACCGGGCGAGATCCAGACCAGCGTGCTGACCTGGCTGTCGGACCGTGCCCGGCCAATTTATGACCTGGGTGGTTTCAAGGAACCGCACATCGTCCATTTTACCCCACTGGACCCCTTCGGCCTGCCGGACAAA
This sequence comes from Pseudomonas sp. GW821-FHT09H03, assembly GCF_059415945.1. Taxonomy (NCBI): domain Bacteria; kingdom Pseudomonadati; phylum Pseudomonadota; class Gammaproteobacteria; order Pseudomonadales; family Pseudomonadaceae; genus Pseudomonas; species Pseudomonas sp. GW821-FHT09H03. The sequence goes on from NZ_JBWKOF010000024.1 coordinate 11,298, forward strand.
CCCCGCCCCGCTACCTTGACCACCGCAGCGTCCGGCGAAGAACTGCTGGCGTCGCTGCACAACGGCAAACTGATGGAGTACCTGTTTGGCAGCAATGCCCGGGCGTTGGTCGACCTGGCCGACCGTGACTCCATTTCCAACACCGAGAGCCGATGGGCGATTTTACGCGAAGGCGGCTGGCTGCTCTTCAACACGGTACTGGCGTTGCCGCTCAGCACACCGCTGATGCTGGCCGGCTGGATGGTGTCGCTGACCAATAGCCTCATCGAGGATATTCCTGCACTCTCCAGCACTGACCCCAGCGTACGTGACCCGGCATGGATCGATTTTCTGCTGAACATTGCCATGGTGTTGCTGCACGCAGTGCAGTCCCCGGACTCAACGGACGCCCCCATTACGATTGAGAAAGACACAGGCTTGAGGGTGCTGCTGGAACCACTGCGCCGGCCGCCCGATCAACCCGCGCCACCGGCCCACCTCATCAAGCCAAGCACTGTCGGACTGCCCTCGGAACCACCGGGGGGCGGCACAACGCTGCTCGACTTCGACAAAACCCTGGCGCGCGATTCATCCGCGGCGCGACTGCTGGCAAAACTGCAGAGCGTACGTGTCGACTGGCCAAAAGAGCCGGTCGAGCCGATTGCAATAGGCACGCTCAAAGGACTTTTCAAGATCGACAACACCTGGCATGCGTCGGTCGCCGGGCTGTTTTTCCGAGTGAGCGTCGTTCCAGGTTCTGGCGAGGTTTTCATTATTCATCCACAAAAGCCTGGCCATCCTGGCATCAAACTTAAAACCGATGGCCTGGGTCACTGGACACTTGATCGCGGCCTCAAGCTGACAGGTGGCGGACCCAAAAGCAGGATTCAAGCCAAGCGCGCAGAAGTCGCCGCCAGCGTTGCGCAACTGATGATCGATAAACAACAGATCAATGCTCGACTCGAAACGCTTGTCACCACGCAAAATCAAGCACTCACCAGCGTCCGCCAGGCCAGGTCCGATTTTGAGTTGCAGCGGGAAAAGCTGGTGACTGCCTTCGACAACCTGGAAGCGGCCGCGCCAACGGAGAAGGACCGGATCACACAGGAACATCAAGTCGAGCAGGAAAAAACCCGGGCAGCCCAGATTGCATTAGAGGTCACCATGCGCTTATTGCGACGACGCATGGATGAATCCAAACCGGTACGCCGGGAACTGCTGGACATCCTCACCCGAATCCGTGCGCTGGACAACGCAGCCGTGCACGAGAGGGAGCAATTGCACGCGCTGTCCAACATCTCAACCGTACAAATTATCTACAGTGGCATGCTGCGCGACCTTGGTCGTGACCTGTTCATTACCTCGCGAGGTGAACGTGTGTCAGCGCTGCTGCGCCGGATGGATGAGCAGATGCGCCGTGGCGAAACGGACGCGTATGAGGAGTTTTTTGCGCTGCATAAAGTTGATCTGACCAGGGCAGACGCGCTGATCGAGTGCGCGATATGGCAGGAGCAAACCCTTGAGGAAATGGGCAAGGTCTCGGCGGCAGGGGCGGCTGCCCGCGATACACTTTTAAGGCAGGTCCAGCTGCCAGAGGTGTACTTTTCCGACAACCTGAAGCTGCAATCGCTCAATATCCATAAAGAACTGACGCTTGTCCGAACAGGCATGATCGATAATGAGACCGAGGCTTTCTTCATCAGCCAGATGGCCGGCAATCAATTTCAATCGGCGTATATCGCACACATTGAAACTCGCAGCAGGCGCGGCTACTCGCCGGATGAACGTATTTCGCTTTATGAAAGCGCAATCAAGCAGTACGCGCTCAGTGACCATGCAACCCGAGCGCTCGAGGAGCTGGGTTCGCGCCATGTGCGCGTGCAATACAAGGACGGTTTTATACGCCGCCTGGACGAAGCTCGCGTTCTCGCCGAGCAAGACCTGGCTGATGCCATCCTGGAGGTCGAGGAGGCTAAAGTATTGCCTTCCACGTCAAAGCCGCAAAGCCGCAAATCAGACAGCAAGCGCGTGTTCAAATCACGCAACAAAGGCACGCTCGTCGGAGACGTTCGCCCGTCGCAACCCGACGCGCAAGGAGAATTCATCGACATCCACGATTTTCAATCCGGCGCGATCATCGGCACCTTTCGTAAAAACCCGCAGGAAAATATCTACGTTGAAGTGGTACAGGCAGCACCTGTCCCGGCAAAACCGCCAGCACGGTCGGCGGCAACCATTATTGCGCAAGGGCGCAAGCTGCTGCTGGAGCGCGAAAAACGGGTCAAAATGATTAACCGCGAAATCAAACAACTCGATGACCCTGTATTGCGCGAAGAAAAGAGCCCTTGGGAATGGAACCGCCTGCTGGAGCAGCTCGCCGAAGAACTGGACTCAATCATCGACGAGCTGGGCCGCCTTGAAAATCCACCCCAGGAGACACTGACAGCCATCGAAGATTTTCGCGCCCAGGCACAGGACTTGCGGGAAGCAGGTCGGCAATACCGCAATGCCGGATACAAAAGGCAAGCGCCGACACCGGACAAGGTGTTTGCGTTATGGAAAAGCGAAGAGCTGGATATTCACTTGGTGAAAACCCGCGAAGCCACCCACGCGAAGGACTATCTAACGGAGTTTGCCATCAGGGACAAACAGTCCAATGAAGTCCTGTGGTATGCCCATTTTCACTATGTCGGCAGCGCCGGCCCCGAGATGGACTATAGCGTCGGGCACTTGAAACGCGCGGACCAACGCAACATCGGGTTCAAGGCCCAACTCAGGCAAGCGCGGGACAACAAGGAAGTCGTGCGAATCTGGCGCAGCAAGGTATCGCCCGACATGGCCAGAAAGCTGTTCTTTTACACTTCTTGATAACGCACAAAGCACAACGCCGCGATCGAAGTCGCGGCGTTGTTCATTGGCACAGGATCAGTGGGCGAACAGCGAATTGCCCTTCTGCCCCGCCAGCTTCTCCGGCTTGATCAGGAACCGCGCCAGTGCCGGCAGCAGCCACAGCGCACCGAACATGTTCCACAGCAGCATGAAAGTCAGCATCAGGCCCATGTCGGCCTGGAACTTGATGGCCGAGAAGATCCAGGTGCACACGCCGATGGCCAGGCACAGGCCGGTGAACAGCACGGCTTTACCGGTGGACTTCAGGGTCTGGTAGTAAGCCTCTTGCAGCGGCAGGCCGGCGCGCAGGAAACTTTCCAGACGGCTGTAGATGTAGATGCCGTAGTCCACGCCAATACCCACGCCCAGCGCCACGACCGGCAGGGTCGCGACCTTCACGCCGATGCCCATGAACGCCATCAGGGCGTTGCCCAGAACCGACGTCAGCACCAGAGGCAGCACGATGCACAGGGTCGCCGCCCAGGAACGGAAGGTGATCATGCACATGGTCGCGACACAGATGTACACCAGGATCAGGATGGTCAGCTCCGATTCCTTGATCACCTCGTTGGTGGCCGCTTCAATACCGGCGTTACCGGCGGCGAGGATGAATTCCAGGCCGTCCTTGTTGTTTTCCTTGGCGAACTCCTGCACCGCATGCACCGCACGGTCAAGGGTTTCGGCCTTGTGATCGTTGAGGAACACCAGCACCGGCGCCAGCGAGCAACTGTTGTTGTACAGGCCATCGGCCCGGGCAATCGAGTTGTTCAGCACATCAGGGTTACGCGACAGGGTTTCCCATTTCAGGTTGCCCTCGTTCATGCCCTTGATCATCTGCTTGGACACGGTCACCAGGGAAATCGCCGACTGCACGCCCTCGGTGTTCTGCATCTTCCACATCAGTTCGTCGATCGGCCCCATGGCCTCGTAACGCGAGCAGCCTTCGGCCTTGGTCTTGACCATCACCACCAGCACGTCGGAACTGGTGGAGTAGTTGCTGATGATGAAGTTGTTGTCCTTGTTGTAGCGCGAGTCCGGACGCAACTCCGGCGCGCCCTGGTCGAGGTCGCCGATTTTCAGGTTCTGGCTGTACCAGAGGCCGCCACCAAAGGCGATCAACGCCAGCAGAATGGACACCGGAGCGACTTTCGCGCTGGCAAAGTTAGCCAGCAGGCGCCAGAACGGATGCTCGCGGTGGGCGTCCTTCTTGCTGCGCTCGACTGCACGCTTGCTGATGCCGACATAGGAAATCGCCACCGGCAGCAGGATCAGGTTGGTGAACACGATCACTGCCACGCCGATGGATGCACCGATGGCCAGCTCACGGATCACGCCGATATCGATGATCAGCAGCGTGATGAAACCCACCGCATCGGCCAGAATCGCGATCATCCCCGGCAGGAACAGTTGGCGGAAGGTTCGCCGTGCAGCGGTCAAGGCGTTGTCGGCTTCGCTCGATTGCAAGGCAATGCCGTTGATCTTCTGCACGCCGTGGGAAATACCGATGGCGAAGATCAGGAACGGCACCAGCATCGAATACGGATCAAGCCCGAAGCCGAAGAAGTGCATCAAGCCCAGCTGCCAGATCACCGCCACCAGCGTCGTACTCAATACGGCCACGGTACTGCGCATGCAGTTGGTGAACCAGTAGAGCAGGATCAGGGTAATGACGAAGGCAACGCCGAAGAACATCACCACCATCACCAGGCCATCGATCAGGTCGCCAACCTTCTTGGCGAAACCGACGATATGGATCTTGACGTTGGGGTTCTGCGCTTCGAACTTGTTGCGGATCTTGTCTTCAAGCTCGTGGGAGAACTTGCGGTAGTCCAGCGCCAGCAACTTGCCCTGGTCCTGCGGGTCCGGGTAGGACTCCAGCAACGGGATGTCGACGATGCTCGACTTGAAGTCGTTGGCCACCAAGCGCCCGACTTGCCCGGACTTGAGCACGTTGTTGCGCAGCAGGTCGAGACTTTGCTGGGAGCCGTTGTAGCTTTGCGGGATCACTTCACCGCCGGCGAAGCCCTCCTCGGTCACTTCGGTCCAGCGTACGCTCGGACTCCACAGCGACTTGAGGCCGGAACGATCGACGCCGGAGATGTAGAACACCTCGTCGTTGATCTGGCGCAGGGTCTCCATGTATTCCTTGGAGAAGATGTCGCCATCGGTGGCTTCCACCGAAATCCGCACGGTATTGCCCAGGTTCGCCAGGTCATTGCGGTGCTCCATCATCTTTTGAATGAATGGATGCTCCAGCGGGATCATCTTTTCGAAACTGGTGGACGGCCGAATCAGCGTCGCCTGCCAGAACAGGAAAACGCTGACCATCAGGCAGATGAAGATCACTGCCGGGCGGTTGTTGAAAATCAGGCGCTCAAGGAGCGTCGCCTTTTCCTGATGAGGAGTGCTCAGGGAAGTCATAGCTGCACCTTCTTATTATTAACCCGGCTCATTTTCCCGCCTCGGTGCCGTTGGCCGAAGTGACGCGAACGCCGCCCTGCCCGGCCAAGATCAGATTACCATTGCCCGCCGCCGTGACCGCCGAGACGGAGATGCGATCCGGGCGATTGACCACGTTGAAGGTTTCGCCATTGTCGCTGCTGCGAACCACCGAGCCGCCGTTGCCGACGATCACGATCGAACCATCCTCAAGCAGTGTGCCGCCGGACAGGCCGAACTCCAGATCGCCGCGTTGGGCCTTGAGTTCGATCTGCTGCCAGGTGCTGCCGAAATCACTGGAGCGGTAGAGGTTGCCGCGCAAACCATAGGCCAGCAAGGTCGAAGGTTGCGCTGTGCCGATCACCCCGAACAGCGAGCCTTCATACGGACCTTCGAGCTTTTCCCAGGTCTGGCCCCAGTCGGCGGAACGGAACATGCTGCCCTGCTCGCCGACGATGAACAGCCCGGCATCCTTGACCGCCGCGAGCCCGTTGAGGTGGAACTGGTCTTCGTTGTCCAGGCGATCACTGACGTCTTCCCAGTGCTTGCCACCGTCGGTGGTTTCCAGCAAGGCGCCATAGGCACCCACGGCAAAGCCGCTGTCGACGTCCTTGAACCAGACATCCAGCAGCGGCGATTCGCGCTTCAAATCTTCGAATTGCTTGGTCCAGGTGATACCACCGTCCTCGCTGGCGAGGATCTGTGCATCATGGCCGACGGCCCAGCCGTGCTTGTCATCGACGAAAAACACCGACGTCAGCAGTGCCCGGGTCGGGACCCTGGCTTGAGTCCAGGTCGTACCCTGGTCATCGGAATACAGAATGTGCCCGCGATCCCCGACCGCCACCAAGCGCTTGCCTGCGTGCACGACATCGAGCATCAGGCTTTTCGCAGCCTTGGCCGATTCAATGGAATAAACAACGTCGGATGCCGGCGCAGCCGCAGCCAGCACAGGTGCCGACAGCATGGCAGAGCCCAGCAGCGAGAGCGCTGTAGCCAGCAACGCGATTTTGCGCAACGCCGGCGGGCGGCAGATACCCACACCCATGACAGGCTCACTCATAGACCTTCCCCCATTATTATTGTTAGGTCGTTCAACCTTTCAGGGCGCCGTAAGGGTGCGTGTCTGGATCAGTCTTTTCAGAGCATGGTTCTGAAACCCGCAATCCAGAGCCCCTTCGGAAGCTGGCTTATCCTATCGGTGTTTTTGAAGGGCTGACAATCGACGACACGTTATGTTTTGTTAACCGGGGGGATGTTTGTTTTTGCTGAATGGTTGGGTATTAGATGGGGTGATTGCGGTCGTGGTGGTCTGTGGTCTGTGTACATATCCGTTGCTGCGGTAACGGCGGCTTTTTTCTCTGTGTACATATCCGTTGCTGCGGTAACGGCGGCTTATGGTTTCGCTCTTACAGCGACTCACTTTTCCAAACGCCGGAGTGCCGGCCCAGCGAAAAGTAAGCAAAAGGCTTTGCCCCAGCGTACGGCACCTCGCTGAGGCTCGGTGTTCCCTCGCTACGGTGTCCATCAGGGGGCATCGCCTCCGGTCTGCTTCGCTACGACCTCCTCTCGATGTGTGCGGCTTCGCCGCACGGCGCTGCGCGCCCACCCCCCTGATGAACACCTACGCTCGGCCTGCCGAAGGGGCAAAAGATCAAAAGCAAAAGCGAGGCGGCCTACCGGCCGGCCTGATGGACCGGATATACATGTCTCCCCTGGGATTTGGACGGTTGGCAGGCCTCCATCGCCAGCAGGCTGGCTCCCACAGGGATTGGGTACAACCGCAAGAGACATGGCGGCTGGCAGGCCGCCATCGCTGGCAAGCCAGCTCCCACAGGGATTGGGGACAGCCGCAAGAGTCAGGTCGGCCGGCAGGCCGCCTTCGCGAGCAAGCCCGCTCCCACAATGGATCGGCGTACACCCCTCGCTTTTCACCACTCAACAGGCCGAGCGTTAGCTCGCCTGCAGCTTTTGATCTTGATCCACCCGCCCCGTCGGGAGGCTGAGTGGAGGTGTTCATCCGGGGGGTAGGCGCGTAGCGCCGTTCGACGAAGTCGAACGCATCGAGAGGAGGTCGAAGCGAAGCCGACCGGAGGCGATGCCCCCGGATGGACACCGGAGCGAAGGAACGCCGAGCCTTAGCGAGGGGCCGGACGCTGGGGCGAGCGTTTTTTTGCTTACTTTTTTTTGGCGCTTGTAAAAAAAGTGAGTCGCCGTAAGGGCGAAACCATAAGCCGCCGTTACCGAAGAAACGGATATGTACTCAATCAACCAAGACCCTGGTCGGCCCGAAGGCCGCCAAGGTCAACGGCTAACTCAAGCCAGACTCTTGCTGACCACCTCAAACACATCACTGGACAACTGCCCCGAAGCACGAATCCGCTCCAGCTCCCCTTTCATCAAGGCCTGACGAGCATCGTCATACTTGCGCCAGCGCGTCAAAGGCGCCAACTGCCGCGAAGCAATCTGCGGATTGAAACCGTTCAGCTCGATCACAAGATCCGCAAGAAAGCGATACCCGGAACCATCAGCAGCATGGAAGTTGATCAGGTTCTGCCCGGCAAACGCACCGACCAGCGCCCGCACCTTGTTCGGGTTCTTGATGTTGAACGCCGGGTGCTGCATCAACGCCTTGACCCGATCCAGACCACCCGGCAGCACACTGCCAGACTGGACGCTGAACCATTGGTCCATGACCAGCGGGTTGTCCTTGAAGTGCTCGGCAAAGCTGGCCAGCGCCTTGGCTTTCTCGGCTTCGAACGGCGAGTTGACCAACACGGCAAGTGCGGTCAGGCGCTCGGTCATGTTGTCACAGGTTTCGAACTGCTCCAGAGTCGCCGCCAGAACTTCCGGCTTGCCGCTGAGCATCAGGTACGACAGCGCGATGTTCTGCAGGGCGCGACGGGCAAAATGCTCGGCTTCGGCCACATACGGAGTTTGCTTCGACAGATCGCGGTTGGCCTGGTAACGCAGCCACAGCCCTTCGAACAACGCATCCGCCAGTTGCTTGCGGGCAAACTCGCGGGCGCTGTGAATGGCTTCGACATCCGCCACTTCACTGATCTCGGTCAGATAGGCTTCGCTTGGCAACGAGAGCATTTCGGCGACCATGGCCTGGTCCAGCGACTCGTCGGACAGCACGCTGCGCAGCGCAGAAACCAGACGCTGATCGAGCACCAGCGTTTCGCCCTTCTGTTGCTGTGCGATCAGCTCCTGCAACACTAGCACCGACAACTGCTGGCCGGCATCCCAACGGTTGAAACCGTCGCTGTCATGCTGCATCAGGAACATCAGTTGATCGCGGCTGTACGGGAAGCTCAGTTTCACCGGCGCAGAGAAGCCACGCAGCAACGACGGCAGCGGCTGTTCGGCGATGTCGACGAAGGTGAAAGTTTGTTCGGCTTCGGTTACCGAGATCACCCGGGTTGTACCTTGGGCGGCGGCTTCACCGGCCAGACGCAGGGCAATCTCACCGCCCTTGCTGTCGAGCAGGCCGAGTTCGACCGGAATCACGAACGGCAGTTTTTCAACCTTGTCCGGGGTTTGCGGGCAGCTTTGGCGGAAGGTCAGGCTGTAGGTTTTCGCCGCAGCGTCGTAGGACTCGCTTACCACCAGACGCGGAGTACCCGCCTGGCTGTACCAGCGCTTGAACTGGGTCAGGTCGACGCCATTGGCATCTTCCATGGCCTTGATGAAGTCATCGCAGGTCACGGCCTGGCCGTCATGACGCTCGAAGTACAGGTCGCTGCCTTTGCGGAAGCCTTCGGCGCCGAGCAGGGTGTGGATCATGCCGACCACTTCCGAGCCCTTTTCGTACACGGTCAGGGTGTAGAAGTTGGAAATCTCGATGAAGCTGTCCGGGCGCACTGCGTGGGCCATGGGGCCAGCGTCTTCGGCGAACTGGTGGGTACGCAGGTACGCTACGTCCTGGATGCGCTTGACCGTCGCCGAGTTCATGTCCGAGGAGAACCCGGCATCGCGGAACACGGTGAAGCCTTCCTTGAGCGACAGCTGGAACCAGTCGCGGCAGGTCACGCGGTTGCCCGACCAGTTGTGGAAATATTCGTGGGCGACGATCGCCTCGACCCGCTGGTGCGCGGCGTCGGTGGCAGTTTCAGCCCGGGCCAGCACGGCGCTGGAGTTGAAGATATTGAGGCCCTTGTTTTCCATCGCGCCCATGTTGAAGTCATTCACGGCAACGATCATGAAGATGTCCAGATCGTATTCGCGACCGTAGACCTCTTCGTCCCAGCGCATGGATTTCTTCAGGCTGTTCATCGCATGCTGGCACTTGTCGATGTTTTCCGGCTCGACATAAATACGCAGCGCCACGGAGCGCTCGGTCATGGTGGTGAAGGTGTCTTCGACGCACCACAGGTCCCCGGCCACCAGCGCAAACAGGTAGGCCGGCTTCTTGAACGGGTCTTCCCAGGTCGCCCAGTGCCGCCCGTCCTCGCCCGGACCCGAGGCAATCGGGTTACCGTTGGACAGCAGCACCGGATAGCTGTGCTGCTCGGCGACGACCGTGGTGGTAAACGTGCTCATCACGTCCGGGCGGTCGAGGTAATAGGTGATCTTGCGGAAGCCTTCGGCTTCGCACTGGGTGCAGAACATCGTGCCGGATTTGTACAGGCCTTCCAGCGCGGTGTTGGTTTCCGGGTGGATCCTGACGCTGGTGTCGACCGTGAAGGTGGTGCTGGTCGGGTGCAGGGTCAGGTGACTCTCCGTCAACTGATAGTCGGCGTCGCTCAACTCGCGATCAGCCAGGGTGACCGACAGCAGCTCCAGCTGCTGGCCGTCCAGCACCAGCGGCGGCAGGCCCGGGCCGCGCTCGGGGTTGCGGCGCATCACCAGTTGCGCATGGACCAGGCTGTGGTCCTCGAACAACTCGAAGGTCAGGTGCGTCTCGTCGATCAGGTACTCGGGCGCCTGATAGTCCTTCAGGTAGATCATCTTCGGTTGTTCGGTGCGCATGCTGGAGTCCTTATTGATGCACGGCGAGCTGGTAAGCCGTGTATTTACGAATATTGATCACGCCGGTATCGAAAATCAGGTATTGGCCCTTGATCCCCAGCAGCGTGCCTTCGACAATCGGGTTCTTGTCCAGGTTGAAGCTGACAATCTTCGCCGGGTACTGCTCAACCGGAAAGCGGATTTCAAGGGGCTCGACGTCGGCTATGGTCTGGAACGCCTGCAAGCCGAATCGTTCCTGCAAAGCTTGCAGGCCCTCGGCGCAGCTGTCGAACAATTGGTCACGAATCTGCGGCAGATCCACTGACACTGCATCGCCCTTGAGCAAGGCACGCCAGTTGGTCTTGTCGGCCACCTGAGTGCGAAACAGGTCTTCAACGAAGCCCGATTGCTGGCGAGTGGAGACGCGCATGATCGGCAATGCCTGACTGGCGCCCTGGTCGATCCAGCGGGTCGGTACCTGGGTGGCACGAGTAATCCCGACCTTCACCCCGGAGGAATTCGACAGGTACACAATGTGATCGGTCATGCAGAACGTCTGGCCCCACTCCGGCTCACGGCAGGTGCCGGCCTCGAAGTGGCAACGCTCCGGGCTCATGATGCACACGTCGCACTGGGCCAGTTTGGTCATGCACGGGTAGCAGTAACCCTGGCTGAAACTGGTCTTGGTCTTGCGCCCGCAATGGGTGCAGTGGATCGCCCCCAGGTATTCCAGGCGCACCGTGCTGCCGATCAACGGATTGACCGGAACCTCGGTTTCGCCCAGACGAAAAGCATATTGAACATTCGGCCCGTCCAGGCGCGCCGACATTTTGCTGATTGCACCGCGGCCAATCTCGATCAATGGATGGCATCCGACTTGAACAGGATATTGGGCACTTCAATCGACTTGGAGGCGCATTCCTGCGGGCCCATGTAACCGGTACGCTGGTCTTCGGGCAGGTTCTGGATCTCCCAGGCGATCATCGCCTGCAGCGACAGCTCCCGTTGCTCGGCGGTGAGTTTGCCACCGTCGGACCATTTACCGATTTCCACCGCCAGCTTCAGGCTCTCGTAGATATCGGGTGTGATGTTTTTGATCATTTCATTAAAAGAGGACATCAGGTCTCCGTGCTCTTTATTACATGTCTTGAATTAGACGGCCAGTTTACGGCGGTTGTACAAACCACCCAACAAACCGGTGAAGCATCCGATGAGTAACCCGCTGACGTGGGCCGCGTTGGCGATATCGCCGAAACCGATCATCGAGACCAGCCCGGACAGGCACAGCACCAGCCACACCAGCATCATCACCAAGACGCCGCGCGGCAGGCGATAGGCCGGGTTTGGCGCCAGCAGTTGAAAGATCCAGCAATGCCCCAGCAGGCCGTACAAGACGCCGGACAGGCCACCGAACAGGCTCGGACCGCTGAACAGATACTGGGTGAAATTGGACACCAGGCTGAACAGCAGGGTCAGGCCTATCAGGTTGATGCTGCCCTGGCGCGATTCGATACGCCGGCCCAGCTCCCAGTACCACATGCCGTTCATCGCCAGGTGCAGGATGCCGAAGTGGATCAGCATCGGCGTCACCAGGCGCCACCACTGCCCCGCCGCCAGACTGTCGGCCAGTGGCGTGAAGTGGATGTACTCGCCGACCACACGGAATTCGAGGAAGGTCAGCCAGCGCATGGTTTCCAGGTTGTCGCCCAGCAGCGTCACCGCGCCGACGATCAGGCTCAGCAAGAGCACCAGCGCGGTGGCCCTGGCATGTCGAACCTGCTCGGCGAAGCCTGGGCGGGCCCGGGTTTGCGCGACCGGTATGTCCAGTTGCTGATCGGGATCGCCCGCCGGAAAACGCTCGTACAGCGCACGAACGTCTTCGCTGATGTTGTCGGGCACCCACAACACCTGCTCACCCGCCTCTTCACTGACCCGGTGGGGCACCTGCATGCGTTGCAGCAATTTGACGAACCCGCTCAGGTCCACCGCCAGGGGCAGGCGCAAAACCGCTACGGTGCTCATCGCAGCACCTCCGGTCGCTCGACGTCGACCCAGACGAACTTGTTCGGATCAAGGCGGGTTTCCTGGTCCAGGCGATAGGCGACCAGTTTGCCGTAGAGCACCGCGCTGTAGTCCAGGCAGGCCAGGTTCGATCGGATGGGTGCCGGTTTGCCGCTGCGCCAGTAATGGCCGACGAACAACAGCGGCTCCTCGGCGCCATAACGCAGCAGGTTGTTCTTTTCGCTGGACGTCAGTGGCGTGCGGGCCACGGGTTCTGGCAAGGCGTCTGGCTGGAACACAATGTCTCCATAGGTTTTCGGGTCGTCTTCCCAGAATTTGGTGCGGAAGAACGAACGCACCAGGCCGTCACCGCTGGTCATGGTCAAGCCATGGGGCAAGCGCATGTCGGTGCCGCGCAGCAGGCGGTCGAACACGGTGCAGGCAAAGGTGCCCGACTCGGCCGATGTCTGCAGGAAGTGCTCATCGACACAACCGTTGGGGAACAATCTGCGCAGAGGCTCAATCATGCCGGTGTCCCAACAGGCGTGCACCACACGGAAGCGCCCGGCATCGAGGAACAGCGGCAGTTGGTAAAACCACTGCAGGAAGTCATGCCAGTCACCCGGATGGTCTTCGAACTGGGTCAGGGTTTCGTGCAGCAGGCGGGCATGGCGCGGGGTGTGTTCGCGCACGAACTGTTTGCCGCTACCGGGCAGCGCCGGCGTGCTCCAGCCCAGCGCGTTGAATTCATGGTTGCCCATGATGCACAGCGCCTGACCGGCCTCGACCATGTCATGGACGATGTGCAGCGCCTCGCGAATCCGCGGGCCGCGGTCGATGATGTCGCCGACGAACACCGCCATGCGCGAGGCATGGCGCCAGACGCCGCCCTGTTTGTGGTAACCGAGCCGGTCGAGCAAGTGCTCCAGGGTCAGAGCGCAACCGTGCACGTCACCGATCAGGTCGTAGCTACGCGCGGGATCGAGCATCAGTCGCCTCCACCCCCCAACTTGCTGCCCCAGCCGAGTTTGGTCCGGCAGACTTCATAATAATTGTGATCGAGGGGATGAATCAGGCGCAGCTTCTGCGCTTTTTTGCTGATGGTAATGGTGTCACCGGGCGCACAGGTAAAGTGGTTCTGCCCGTCACACGAGACTTGCGGGTAAATCTGCATATCCTTGGACACGACGATTTTCAGCTCACTGTTGCCATCGACCACAATCGGCCGGCCCGACAAGGTATGGGGGTACATCGGCACAATCACAATAGCGTCGAGCTTGGGATGCATGATCGGCCCGCCGGCGGACATCGCATAGGCCGTGGAGCCGGTCGGCGTGGCGACGATCAGGCCGTCGGCCTTCTGGCTGCAGACGAACTGACCGTCGATGTACAGCTCGAACTCGATCATCCGCGTCGATTTGCCGGGGTGCAGCACCACGTCGTTCAACGCGTCGCCCTGGCCGATGGCCTCAGCGTGGCGGCGCACTTCGGCCTGCAGCAGGAAGCGGTTTTCCACCAGATAGTGGCCGTCGAGCACTTCGGCGACTTTGACTTCCAGCTCGTCGGGACGGATGTCGGTGAGGAAACCCAGGCTGCCGCGGTTGATGCCGAGCACCGGAATATTGTGCCTGGCCAGCGCCCGGGCGGCGCCGAGCAGGCTGCCGTCGCCGCCGACCACAATGACCATGTCGCAGACTTCGCCGAGCATCTTGCGCGACGAGGTTTGCAGGCCATGCCCCGGCAGGACTTCGGCGATGGTGTCTTCGAGGATCACGTGCAGGTGACGATCGAGCAGAAACCGTTTCAGTCGGCGGACGGTATCCAGCACCTGAGAACTGCCCAGGCGACCGATGATGCCGATATTGCGAAATTGCTCCATGGGGCTCCTGCGGGGGTCGCGGCGAAAAGCACGATTATGGGCGAAAGCCGGCCATAGACAAAATCCTTTCAGCTTCAAGGGTGTCCCCGGGTTTCGGGCTATGCTCGCAAGATGATCCTATTTCCAGACTTGCTTCGCCTGCCCCACCAGTTGCGCCACCCCGAAGTGCGTGACCTGGCGTGGGTCATCCTGGCGCCGCCAATGCTCGGCGATACCCCGTGGCCGCAGCGTCACCCCTTGGCGGGCAGTGACTGGGTGCAGGCACCGGAGCGCCTGGAGCACTGGTTGCTGCAACTTGATCGCGACAGTTATGGCTTGTTGCACTGGCTGGCCCAGGCCCGCACCCGACGCCTGGGCCTGTATTACGAACGGCTCTGGCAGTTCGCCGTGCAGCACGCTCCCGGCATCGAACTGATTGCCGCCAACATGCCGATCCGTCGCGAGGGCCATACCCTGGGCGAACTCGACATGTTGCTGCGTGACCGCGATGGCGTGCATCACCTGGAACTGGCGATCAAACTCTACCTTGGCCCGCAAACCGGCGACGGCCAGGATACTGCGCAGTGGCTTGGTCCCGGCTGCCATGACCGGCTGGATCGCAAGCTGGCGCACCTGAGCCAACATCAACTGCCGATCTCGGCACGCCCGGAGAGCCGCGAGGTTCTGGCGGCGCTGGATATCCGCCAGTTCAGCGCCCATTTGTGGCTCGGTGGCTATCTGCTTTACCCGTGGCCGGGGCAGTCCGTCTCACCGTTGGGTGCGCACCCGCAGCATTTGCGCGGGCGCTGGCTACATCAGAAGGACTGGACAGCCTTTCTGGCCCAAAGCCCGCCCGGTCGCTGGCAACCCCTGCCCCGCCATGCCTGGCTGGCGCCGGCACATTATTCGGCGGAGCACACCTGGAGTCCGCAACAGATGGAGGCGTGGCTGGCCGAACTCGACCCACTGGCCCCAGCGCAGTTGCTGGTGCGCCTGACGGAAAATGCCCATGGCGACTGGGAAGAAGCCGAGCGGCTGTTTCTGGTGGCGGATCTGTGGCCGAATGTGCCGGGCAATGCCTGAGTTATTGCGGCGTGTGGTCAGGCCCCATCGCTGGCAGGCCAGCTCCCACAAGAGTCTCGGTCGATCACAGAATAGGTATACATTGGCGATCCTGTGGGAGCTGGCCTGCCAGCGATGGGGTCAACGCAGGCTAACAGGACAACCACAAACCCGGCACCACGCCCCTTACGCCGATATCAAACCTTCTTATGCTGCTCCACCCACTGCCCATAAGCATTGATGAAGCTCTGCAGAAACGGCTTGACCTTTTCGGACAACTTTCCCGATTCATCGAACGCCGTACCGGCACCACCCAGATAAGCTTCGGGCGCCTGCATGCACGGCACATCCAGGAACACCATGGATTGGCGCAGGTGATGGTTGGCGCCAAATCCGCCAATCGCCCCCGGCGAAACACTGATGATCGCCCCGGGTTTACCACTCCAGGCACTTTTGCCATAGGGGCGCGAACCGACGTCGATCGCATTTTTCAGCGGCGCCGGCACCGAGCGGTTGTATTCTGGAGTCACAAACAGCACCGCGTCGGATGAACTCACCCGTTGTCGGAAAGTGCTGTAGGCTGCCGGCGGTGAAGCGCCATCGATGTCTTCGTTGTAGAGCGGCAGATCACCGATCTCGACGATCTCGAGCTTGAGGCTGGCCGGTGCCAGGTCGGCCAGGGCCAGCGCGATCTTGCGGTTGATCGATTCCTTTCTCAAGCTGCCGACCACGACGGCGATCGTATAGACGTTGCTCATGGGAGATTCTCGACTGTCCGATGGAAAGAGCTTGTAGTTATAGATGACGATTTGAACAGTGGGCGACGAAAAAACACCCCCCCTGACTATTTTTTTCCCGCAGGAAAACTTACCTCGCCCAAGCACGGTCTACTGAGCCGCAAATTGAGTGATTAATCCCCAGAGGTTCTAAACAGATGGCAGCAGTACTCGTCGGTCAGTTTCATGCAAGAGATGCGCAAGGCCGTATCTACTCGGTGCACGAGTTTCAGGAATCCACCCCGGCGGCCGACGGCTCAGGGCCTGTCACCACGTATAAACTGGCCATCGGCGACCGCGTCAACAGAGTCGATGACAACGAGTTCATGCTGGTGCAAACCGGTGTAACTATCATCCGGGAACCGCAGACCGCTGTTGTTTCATAACCCGCCGTTATGAGCAGAAGTCATATGCGCACACTTGCGGTAGGATTCAGCCACTGACTCCTCCCACCTGCTGAACATGGACTTCACGCATGCGCTTACGCCATATCGAAGTGATCCAGGCGCTCCTGCAGACCGGTCACCTGGGCACCGCCGCCGAATGGCTGCAGTTGCCGGTGGCCGAAGTCGAGCATCTGTTGCGCGATGCCGAGGATCAGTTGGGTTTCATGCTGTTTGCCAGCGTGCGTGGGCGTTTGCAGGCCACCCGCGAAGCGCGGGAACTGCAGCTCGAAATTGCCAGGGTGTACGATGCGCTCGAACCAGTGCAACGCCTGGCCAACAGCCTGAGGCAATACCTGGCGCCACCCCTGCGCATCATCTGCACCCCGCCCCTGGCCCAACACCTGTTGCCGCAAAGCATCGCAACCCTGCGCCGACGCCTGCCCGATGCGCCCTGTACGCTGCTAAGCCAGCCCACCCGAGACATCGTCCGAAGCCTGCTGCTGCGCGAAAGCGACCTGGGGTTGAGCCTGCATGATCCCGATCACGCCGACATCCAGTGCCAGTTGATCGCCCAGGGAAAACTGCAACTGCTCGCCCCCCATGGCTGGCTGCAACCCAAGCAAAAGTACATCTCGCTGCAGGATCTGGCCGGCCAATCGATGATCGGTCTCGAAGGCCATGACCCCCTGAGCCCGGCGCTGGAGAACAAGCTGCACGCCCTGCGCCCGGCTCCGGTGATCCAGACCCGGGTCCAGACCCATCAGATGATGCGCAGCATGGTCGAGGCCGGTGAAGGCCTGGCCATCGTCGACCCCTTCACGGCCCTTGGCGCCCGGTCCTCGGGGCTGGATGCCTGCCCCCTCGCACCTGCGGTGCCAATCAGCCTTTATGCCTTGACCTTGAAGAACCACGAGCCTGCACAGGCGGTCCAGGCCCTGCTGGCCATCATCACGGAACAAGCCGCGGCGATGCTGGCGAACTGAGCGCGGTTTCCAGCGGGTTTTCGAACAATCGGTACCAGAACAGCGCGACTTCGGCGGTGTTCGGATCGATGCCGCGATAACGCAGATGGTCGACCCCGCCAACCACATAGCCACAACGCTCATAGAGTCGGCAGGCGTCGAGGTTGTTGTTCTGGGTTTCAAGCATGATGCCTGGCAGCTTTTTCTTGCGACTCCAGAACTGCGCGACGTCCAGCAGCGCTCTGGCCACGCCATGCCGGCGTGCCGGCGCATGCACGGCCAACTCGTCGATATGGGCAAAGCCGTTCCAGTTGGTGCTGACCACCAGATGTCCCACTGGCTGGTCATCGAGATAGGCCATGAAGATCGCACTGTCGGCCGCATCGCGAAAACTGCTGAACTCCTCAGGATCGATGCCGTAGCATTTACGATAAGGCGTGATCGGGGTCACCGGCCACTGCGCCACCGGTTTGCCAATTTGCGCGGCACCATAGGCCGCGACTTCAAAACTGAAGTCGCTGCCCCAGATGTAGGCGGCAAAACCGTCATCGGCAACCCGCACCGAGAGCCCTGGGTAATTCGGATTGATAACCGGCTGCATACTGGGAAAGGTCCTCACTCCTTGATGCAATCGACGGTGTATTGCCGCCCATTGCCCTCATCTTCATGTTGCAATCCGTGCACATCGGCCACGAACCCCGGAAAACTGCTATCGAACGTACGGGCAAATGCCAGGTAGTCGATGATCGAGCGAGTCGCTTCGGTAAAACGTTCGCCAGGCATGATCAAAGGGATTCCCGGCGGGTACGGCACCAGCATGACCGCGGCGATGCGCCCGTCCAGGGCATCGATCGACACCGCTTCAACTTCACCCCGCACCAACTGATCATAGGCGTGCGCCGGCTTCATCGCGACCTCCGGCAACACCGTATACATGCGCTTGAGGTGCTTGGCCGTGGCGTTGCTGCGGTAACAGGCATGCAACTGATCGCACAGATCGCGCAGTCCCATGCCTTGATAACGCGCCACATTCTGTTGCGCCACGCACGGTAGGCAGCTCGCCAGGCTGACGTTGGCGTCGTAGCTGCGCTTGAACTCCAGCAGTTCGGTGAGCAGCGTACTCCATTTGCCCTTGGTGATGCCCATGGAGAACAACACCAGGAACGAGTACAGCCCGGTCTTCTCCACCACCAGCCCGCGCTCCCAGAGGAACTTGCTGACCACTGCTGCCGGAATCCCGCGCTCGCTGAGGGTACCTGCGGCGGTGAGGCCCGGCATTACCAGCGTGACCTTGATGGGATCGAGCAACACATAATCGTCGGTCACGCCGCCGAACCCGTGCCAGTCGGCGTCGGGTTGCAGCAGCCAGTCTTCGGTAGCGACCCGCTCGATGCCTTCGACCGAAGGTGGCTGCCAGATTGAGAACCACCAGTCATCAGCGGCAATGTGCTGACGCAGATTGGCCAGCGCACGGCGAAAACTCAGGGCCTCGTCGAACATTTCCTGGAGCAGCGAGCGCCCCGCCGGCCCCTCCATCATGGCCGAAGCCACATCCAGGGACGCGATGATGCCGTACTGCGGCGATGTCGAGATGTGCATCATGAACGCTTCGTTGAAGCGATCGCGGTCCAGTTGGCGCGCGCCGCCGTCCTGCACGTGGATCATCGATGCCTGGCTGAACGCCGCCAGCAGTTTGTGGGTGGAATGGGTGGTGAACACCAGCGGACTGTCTTCGCCGCGGGACGTGCCCATGCCGTATCGCCCGGCGAAAAATTCATGGAATGCCGCGTAGGCGTACCAGGCTTCGTCGAAGTGCAATACCTCGACACTGTTGCCCAACTGTTGCTTGATAAGTTCGGCGTTGTAACACAAACCGTCATAGGTCGAATTGGTCACCACCGCGAGCTTGACCTTTGGCGCCCGGCCTTTGGTCAAGGGGCTGGCGTCGATCTTGGCCTGTATTGATTCGCGGCTGAATTCGCTTAGCGGAATCGGGCCGATGATCCCCAGTTCATTGCGCTCCGGGCACAGGTACAGCGGGATCGCGCCGGTCATGATGATCGAGTGCAGGACCGATTTATGGCAATTGCGGTCCACCAGCACCAGGTCGTCGCGGCCAACCATCGAGTGCCAGACGATCTTGTTCGCCGTGGAGGTGCCATTGATCACGAAGAAGGTGTGGTCGGCGCCAAAATTGCGCGCCGCGCGGGCTTCCGCTTCGGCCAGGGGGCCGGTGTGGTCCAGCAGCGAACCGAGTTCCGGCACCGACACCGACAAATCCGAACGCAAGGTGTTTTCACCGAAAAACTGATGGAACGCCTGCCCTACCGGGCTTTTGTGATACGCCACGCCACCACCGTGGCCGGGGGTGTGCCAGGAATAGTTGGAATCGGCGGTGTGTTGCACCAGTGCCTTGAAAAACGGTGGCAGCAAGCCATCGAGGTATTTGCGCGCAGCCCGTGCCACCTGGCGGGCGAGAAAGGGCACGGTGTCTTCAAATAGATAAAGAATCCCGCGCAACTGATTGAGCTCGGCCATGGCATCGGCCGGGGCGTTTTCCAGGGTGACTTTTTCGCCCAGGGCGAAGATTGGCAGATCGGGTGCACGAACCCGGGCCAGGCCGATCAATTCGGCCATGTTCTGCAACAGATGCGAGTGGGTGCTGGCGTCTTCCGAGGCAATCAGCATGCAGGACAAACCGTGGTAGGTCGACGCAACCAGCCGCCCTTCGGTGTAATCCACTGCCGAGACGATGCTGAACCCTTCCTGCTCCAGTTCCCGGGCAATGCCGCGCACGCGATCACCGGCCACGGTATCGGCCTTGATGTCGCGATGAACGATCAGGACCGGGAATTTCAAATCTTTATACATGAGGCTCAGTGTCCTGAGGCGGCAGACCTTGGCCTGCCAATCACCTCAGGGTAGAGGGTTGCAGCGGAAGTGGCGAGTGGGACGCCCCAATATGGGTCGGTCAATGTGATCAGAGGACTCAAGTGCAATCTGTGCATTTGTGGCTTGGGGGGCTGTGGCAAGTGGGGCTTGCTGTGGCAGGTGGGGGTCTCCTGTGGCAGGTGGGGCCTCCTGTGGCAGGTGGGGCCTCCTGTGGCAGGCGGGGTCTCCTGTGGCAGGCGGGGTCTCCTGTGGCAGGTGGGGCCTCCTGTGGCAGGCGGGGTCTCCTGTGGCAGGTGGGGCCTCCTGTGGCAGGCGGGGTCTCCTGTGGCAGGTGGGACTCCTGTGGCGAGGGGGCTTGCCCCCGCTCGGCTGCGAAGCAGTCGTAAAACCATTACATGCGGTGTATCTGTTGCACCTCAGTGGCGGGTTTTGGGGTCGCTTCGCGACCCAGCGGGGCGGTGCGGCGGTCCGACAAGCCCTCGCCACAATCAGGCCTGGCCTTGCGCCTCGGCCAACTGCACCCACAGCGCCGGAGCACCGGCGGATTTGCCGATGATCTCCAGGCGAGCCGCATGCCGGGCCAGGTCGTCTTCACTGGCGCGAATGATGCGCGTCAGCTGACGGTCGGCAGGCAAGCGGCGAATTTCCGTGGCCGAGTTGTCCGCTCCGTCACCGGAACCGTTGCCATCGGAAGCGTTGCCAGCCAGGGAAAGGCTGGTCTGGCCGCCGGTCATGGTCAGGTAGACGTCGGCAAGAATCTCGGAGTCGAGCAAGGCGCCGTGCAGTTCACGACCGGAGTTGTCGACACCATAGCGCTTGCACAAGGCATCGAGGCTGTTGCGCTGCCCCGGGTGACGTTCCCGGGCCATCATCAGGGTATCGAGGATCGAGCAGTGTTGCGTGATGTCCGCGCGATCGTGCTGCCCCATCAGGGCAAATTCGTTGTTGATGAAGCCAACGTCGAACGCCGCGTTATGGATGATCAGCTGCGCGCCCTTGATGAACTCGAAGAACTCGTCGGCCACTTCATTGAAGCGCGGCTTGCCGACCAGGAATTCGTTGGTGATGCCATGGACGCCGATCGCGCCCTCATCACTCTCACGATCCGGCTGCAGGTATACGTGGAAATGCCGGCCAGTCAGGCGCCGCCCCATCAGCTCGACACAACCGATTTCGATAATCCGGTGGCCGTCGGTCACCGGCATGCCGGTGGTTTCGGTATCGAGTACAACGGATCTGGTGGCCATCAGTGCTCAGCTCTCAATCGGTCAATCGTGCAAAAACGCGGATCTTAACATGCTCGCGGCTGTGTTTCAGGTAGACCGTGACGCGCCCTTTACGAGCAAGCCCGCTCCCACATTGAGACCGGAACCGCACACGATTTTGTGCTCAGCAGGGATTAAATGTGGGAGCGGGCTTGCTCGCGAAGGACACTACGCGGTTTGCAGCCGGGCTAGGCCTGCTTGTACCCGCGCACTTCGTCCACGCCACGGTTGGCCAGTTGGTCAGCCCGCTCGTTGCCGTGATGGCCAATGTGCCCGCGCACCCATTTCCACGTGACCTTGTGGCGGTTGACCTGCTCGTCGAGCAGTTTCCACAGGTCGGCGTTTTTCACCGGCTCTTTCGCCGCGGTTTTCCAGCCACGCTTTTTCCAGTTGTCCATCCACTCGTTGATGCCCTTCATCACATACTGGGAGTCGGTCACCAGCAGTACCTCGCAGGGGCGCTTGAGCTCTTCCAGGCCGCGGATCGCGCCCATCAGCTCCATGCGGTTGTTGGTGGTATTGGCTTCGCCGCCCCAGAGTTCCTTTTCCACGCCCTTGCACACCAGCAATGCGCCCCAGCCGCCAGGGCCCGGGTTGCCTTTGCAGGCGCCGTCGGTGAAGAGTTCTACGCTATCGCTCATGCCAATCAATCCAGAATATGCAGTGGCTCACCGATCGCTGATCGACGACGCCTGAAGCCGGGACTTGCCCGGCCGGAAATAAAAAGAGTTGTTACGGCTCGATGTTGCGCCGGTTGACCTTGGCCATTGGCAACGGAATCAGCTTGCCCATCGGCTCGCGACGTTCCTGACGGACCGGCCGCAGGCCTACCACGATCTTGCGTGCCACCAATAAATAGAAGCCGCCACCGGACAGCTGCCAATCACTGGCCTTGCGCTCCCAACCGGCCAGACGGGTCTGCCAGGTGGCGGAAGCAAGCGGCGGACGATAGCACCCGAAGCGGCGTTTCTCCAGCGCGAAGCCCAGCAGGTTCAACCAGTCGGCAACCCGCGACGGCGAAATGCAGCGGGCCTTGCGCAGGGCATCATGGGCGAACACATGGCGCAGGCCCCAACTGCTCCAGGGATTGATCCCGATGATCAGCAGATGCCCGCCGGGTCGCACGCTGCTTGCCGCTTCACGCAACAAGCCGTGGGGTGACAGGCAGAAATCCAGGCCATGCTGCAGCACCACCACATCGGCGGCATGCTCGCTCAACGGCCAGGCCTGCTCCTCACAGACGATCTCGACCCCCGGCAACGGCGCGCCAAGGCGCACGTTACGCTGCACCTGAGGCGCCGACGGCGGCGTCTGGGCCGATGGACCGTAATGCACAAGGTAACCACCGAAAAACCGCCCGAGTTCGTCTTCGAGCATGCGCCGCTCTTCGTCCAGCAGGAATTGCCCGAGGGGACCGGCCAGCCAGTCACGGGCCGCGCTGATCAATGCCAGCCAGTCAGGATCGGCCTGTGCGAACGCTTTATCAGTCATTGCATTCTCCAACGCGCCAGGAAGTTCTAAGATGCACCAATGTTTTCCGCTTGGCGAATCACTCGATGATACAGATCACTGCCCTGCCCGCCTTCACTGACAACTACATCTGGTTGTTACAAGACCACAGCACCCAGCGCTGCGCCGTCGTCGATCCGGGCGACGCCGCCCCCGTACAGGCCTGGCTGGCCGCGCACCCCGGCTGGGTGTTGAGCGATATCCTGATCACTCACCACCACCATGATCACGTCGGCGGCGTCGAGCAGCTGAAAAAAGCGACGGACGCAAAGGTCAGCGGGCCGGCCAGTGAAAACATCCCGGCACGGGAGGTTGCGCTCAAGGACAACGACCGCATCAGTGTGCTTGGCTGGGAGTTCGATGTCTTCGCCGTCCCCGGCCATACCCTGGGGCATATTGCCTACTACCATCATGGCCTGCTGTTCTGCGGCGACACCCTGTTCGCCGCCGGCTGCGGACGCCTGTTCGAAGGCACGCCGCAGCAGATGCACGACTCGCTGACCCGCCTCGCCGCGTTGCCTGAGGACACCCTCGTCTACTGCACCCACGAATATACCCTGAGCAATCTGAAATTTGCCGCGGCGGTCGAACCGAACAATCCGGACATTGCCGAGCGCCTGGCCAAAGTCACTCGCCAACGAGAAGCGGGGATCATGACCCTGCCGTCGACACTGGCGCTGGAAAAGCTCACAAATCCGTTCCTGCGCACCGGCGAAACATCCGTTAAAGAAAAAGTGGACGAACGGACCGGCACCGATAACCTGGCGCCAAGCACGATCTTTGCTACGCTTCGAGCTTGGAAAGACAAGTTCTAAACAAGCGGCTGCAAGGTGTTGAAATTCTGAACGGTTGACCTCGCAAGGTGCGCTTTCTAGAATCGTCCGATATTTTTGCCCGGAACTAACTTCCAGCCAATGTCGTCACCTATTCGCAAAGCCATCAGTTCAGACGCATTGACCCGCTTGGCTCAAGCCATCGCGGTGGCTGTGTCCGCCACACTGGCGGGCTGTTCCAGCCATGCGCCGCAGACCGATGCGGCGCACACGCCGAACATCGCCGCGCGCGCCAAGCAGAAGCCGGTCTGGCTCAGCGAAAAACCAAGCCCGCAAATCCCCCAGGACGTCTGGGAGCGCATGCGCCAGGGCTTCCAGTTGCAGGACGAAGCAGGCGTCAACCCGCGCATCGAGCAACAGCGCCTGTGGTTCGCCAGTAACCCGTCCTTCCTGGAAAACGCCGGCGAGCGTGGCAGCCTTTATATCCACTACATCGTCGAGCGCCTTGAAACACGCAACATGCCACTGGAACTGGCCCTGCTGCCAGTGATTGAAAGCGCCTACAACCCGATGGCCTATTCCCGGGCCGACGCGGTGGGTCTCTGGCAATTCATCCCCTCCACCGGGCGTTACTTCAACCTGCGCCAGACCCGTTTCTATGATGGCCGTCGCGACATCACCGCCTCGACCACCGCCGCGCTGGATTACCTGACCCGCCTGCACGACATGTTCAACGGCGACTGGCTACTGGCCCTGGCCGCCTACAATGCCGGCGAAGGCACCGTCAGCCGGGCTATCGAACGCAACGAAAGACTTGGCCTGCCGACCGATTACTGGAACCTGCCGCTGCCAGCCGAAACCCAGGCTTACGTCCCCAAGCTGCTGGCCCTGTCGCAAGTCGTGATGGCACCCGAAGCCTATGGCGTGAACCTCAACCCGATCGCCAACGAACCGTATTTCCAGGTCGTCGAAATCAATCAGCGCATGGACCTGTCCAAGGTCGCTGAAGTGGCCAACATCGACGAAGACGAACTGTTCCAGCTCAACCCCGCCTTCAAGCAGCGCACCACCATCGACGGCCCGCAACACCTGCTGGTGCCGACGTCCAAGGCGCAGTTGCTGACTTCCAGCCTGCAAACCATGCGTCCGGAAGAGCTGATCAGCAAGAAGTCGCTCCAACCTGTCTTCGAAAGTGCCGACGGTCCGGCGGTGGCAAGCGCCAAACGCAGCTACCGGGTCAAGCGCGGCGACAGCCTGGGCTCCATCGCCAAGGCCAACAACGTCGACGTCAAAGACCTGCAGCGCTGGAACAAGCTCAGCGGCAAGAACCTCAAGCCAGGCCAGAAACTGGTCATGCAGGACACTGGCAAGCGCGGCTCCGGCCGGGTCAACACGGTGGTCGCGGCCAACTCCAAGACCCGTAGCGGGAGCACGAAGGCGCAGACCCAATACAAGGTCCAGCAAGGCGACTCGCTGTACATCGTGGCCAAGCGTTTCAATGTTGAAATGCAGCACCTCAAGCGCTGGAATCCTCGCGTGGGCAAGGCGCTCAAACCCGGTCAGATGTTGACGGTTGCCAAGCCACACTAAAAAAGCCCCTGATATCAGGTAACGCTGTTCACTGAAGTGTGCACTCGATTAAGTGAACAGTATTCCCTGATATCAGGGGTTTTTTATGGTTCGCAGACTTGAACAACCGCATCGCCCAGGATGCTTCATGCGTGCATGGCAATCCGCCCAATCGACGCCCCCGTGGGCCAGCCTGGGCTGGCCCACGGGGAATCAACGAAGATCAGAGGAAGAAATCACCGGCCGCCAAGGTGGTAATGCCAGTCAGCTGGATGGCGAACTCCGCCGTGCCATCCACGTCGGTATTGCCATACAGGACCCCGGAAACCAGCTTGAGCTGGCCGGCGGCCGTGAAGTTGGCGGTCGATGCGAGCAGGGTGCCGCTGAAGGCATCGTTGGCCGCCGTGGCTCCATTGGCATCCAGTGTGGACAGATCAATCTTGTCCTGGCCCCGGACGAAACCTGAGACAACATCCCAGGTAGCATTCGTCACGCCCATCTCGGACAGGGCGTTGAAAGCAAAGATGTCGTTACCGTTGCCACCCACCAGGGTGTCCTTGCCGGCTCCACCGATCAGACGGTCGTTGCCCTCTCCCCCCGACAGACTGTCGTTACCCGCTCCGCCATCCAGTACGTTGGCAGCGCTGTTGCCCACCAAGGTGTTATTGAGGCCGTTACCGGTCCCGTTAATCGCCGAAGTCGCGGATAAGGTAAGTTTTTCCTGGTAGTTGCCCAGCGTGCGGGTAACCGAAGAGATGACCGTGTCGACACCACCATTGACCGAGTCGGAGGATTCGTTGATCACGTCCAGCGCGTTGTCCACGTAATAGGTGTCATTGCCCAGTCCGCCGGACAGCGTATCAGCCCCGAGTCCGCCATTGAGGACGTTGGCGGCGCTGTTGCCCACCAGGGTGTTGTTGAGGCCGTTACCCGTGCCGTTGATTGCCGCAGTACCGGATAAGGTCAGCGCTTCCTGGTAGTTGCCCAGCGTGCGGGAAACCGAGGCGACGACCGTGTCGACACCGCCCGCGTCGGAGGACTCATAGGTGACATCCGACACGTTGTCCACGTAATAGGTGTCGTTGCCCAGCCCGCCGGACAGCGTGTCAGCCCCGAGTCCGCCATCCAGGACGTTGGCGGCGGCGTTGCCCACCAGGGTGTTATTGAGGCCGTTACCCGTCCCGTTGATTGCCGCCGTACCGGATAAGGTGAGCTTTTCCTGGTAGTTGCCAAGGGTGCGGGAAACCGAAGAGATGATAGTGTCGACACCGCCATTGACCGCGTCGGCGGATTCACTGATCACGTCTGACACGTTGTCCACGTAATAGGTGTCGTTGCCCAGTCCGCCGGTCAGCGTGTCCGCCCCGAGTCCGCCATCCAGGACGTTGGCGGCGCTGTTGCCCACCAGCGTGTTATTGAGGCCATTGCCCGTCCCGTTGATTGCCGCAGTACCGGATAGGGTCAGCCTTTCCTGGTAGTTGCCAAGGGTGCGGGTCACCGAAGAGATGACCGTGTCGACACCGCCATTGACCGAGTCGGACGACTCATTGATCACATCCAGCACGTTGTCCACGTAATAGGTGTCGTTGCCCAGTCCGCCGGTCAGCGTATCCGCCCCGAGTCCGCCATCCAGAACGTTCGCGGCGCTGTTGCCCACCAGCGTGTTATTGAGGCCGTTACCCGTTCCGTTGATTGCCGCAGTAGCGGATAAGGTGAGCTTTTCCTGATAGTTGCCAAGCGTGCGGGTCACCGAAGAGATGACCGTGTCGACACCGCCATTGACCGCGTCGGCGGACTCACTGATCACATCCAGCACGTTGTCCACGTAATAGGTGTCGTTGCCCAGTCCGCCGGTCAGCGTGTCCGCCCCGAGGCCGCCATCCAGGACGTTGGCGGCGCTGTTGCCCACCAGGGTGTTATTGAGCCCATTACCCGTCCCGTTGATTGCCACGGTACCGGTTAAGTTAAGCCTTTCCTGGTAGTTGCCAAGCGTGCGGGAAACCAAGGAATTGACCGTGTCGACACCGCCATTGACCGAGTCGGAGGACTCATTGATCACATCTGACACGTTGTCCACGTAATAGGTGTCGTTGCCCAGTCCGCCGGCCAGCGTGTCAGCCCCGAGTCCGCCATCCAGAATGTTGGCTGCGCCGTTGCCGGCGAGGTTGTCCGCATAGTTTGAGCCGACAAGATTCTCGAATCCGCTCAAGGCGTCGCTACCAGAACTGCCCGTCCCCTGAACACCCGTGAGGTCCAGATTGACCGTCACGCCGCTGGTGCCCGAAATCCCGAGCCGATAGGAAACGGTGTCCGTTCCCGCGCCGCCTGCCAGGACATTGTTGCCAGTGCCGGCATACAGGACGTTATTGAGAGCATTCCCGGTCAGGTTAGCGGCCACTGCACTCATGATTTGAGCGTTTTCGACGTTCTCCTCCAGCGTGTAGTTGGCCAGATAGCTATTGACGGTGTCGATGCCGTAGCTGGAATACTCCATTACGCGGTCGCCGTCGTTGTCGACGACGTAAATGTCGTCGCCGGCGTCGCCAGACATCGAATCGGCCCCGGTGCCGCCATTCAGCAGATCGTTGCCCAGGCCACCATAGAGCGTGTCGTTGTTGCCCTCGCCATAGAGCTGGTCATCGCCGTCATCGCCATTCAAGTAGTCATTGTCGCCGCCGCCGTACAGCAGATCCTTGCCCTTGTCGCCATACAACCAGTCATTGCCAATGTCGCCGCGCAGGGTATTGACCGCATCTGCCGCATCGGCAATGTCGTCCCCGACCCAGTTTTCGCTGTAGCCTGCACGCAGGCTGTCGTTACCATTGCCGCCGTCGAGCGTATCCGAACCGCTGCCACCCCAGAGCTCGTCATCGCCCTCGCCACCGGTTAGACGGTCGTTGCCGCTTCCCCCCAGGACGGTATCGTTGCCGGCCTGCCCGTTCAGGGTATCGTTGCCTTGATTGCCGCTCAGATAATCGTTGCCGTCGCCGCTATTGAGTTGGTCATCACCCCGGGCGCCGAGCAGCATGTCCGCCAATGGCGAGGATGCCAGGGTCGCGTCAGTATCGACGGCGCCCGTGCCGAGCCTGGCCAGGATTGTCCCGGCGCTGAAGCTGGCAGGGTTGAGGCCGACGTTACCGGTGAAGAGAATCTTCAGGTCGTTCGCATCGACTAACGCATCGCGGTTGCGGTCCATGAACAACACTGTCTGGTTCGTCCCGGCATTGTAGGCAGTCCAGAACTCCAGGAATCGCGTGTCCGTCGTGTCCGCTCCGGCCAGAGCCGTGCTCTGCCCCACCGCCGCCGTGAAGCCCGCCGCGGCCGCTCCCCGCCACACCACCGGCACGTTAGATGAATACCCTCCCAAACCGTTGGTAATGCCGGTGTCGATGACGTCCCCTTGGGCGGCATTGAAATCGGTGATCAGGTCCGGGGTCGCCACCGGGCTGTATAACCGGTTGCTGCTGAGCAGGTTGTAATCCTGATTGAACATAAAATGATCGGCCCCAAGGCCGCCGGTCATGACCGCCTTGTCGCGACTCCCATAGCCCGCAGCAATCAGAGAGTCATCACCCTCGCCGCCCAGCAGGGTGTCGGTAAAGGCTCCCACGACGCCCCCCGAAAGGCCGGCAAACAGAAAGTCATTGCCCGCGCCGCCCGTCAGCGAGTCGCTGCCCGCGCCACCGTCGAGCCTGTCGGCACCATCCCCGCCGTCCAGGGTGTCGTTGCCATCGTTCCCATAAAGTTGATCGTTGTCCGCATCCCCGTTGAGCCGGTCGTTGCCTGCCCCACCTGAAAGGTAGTCGTCGCCCGCCCCGCCATTGAGGATGTTCAGTGTACCCGCCGCGTCGGAGGCATAGATTTGGGTCGAGTCCATTGGGCCGTCGGCGAGAAGATAATCTGCATCGTCGCCTCCGTTCAGGGTGTCGGCCCCGCTACCGCCATATAACGAATCCTGCCCCGCGCCGCCATACAGGGCGTCGGCGCCGCTACCGCCGTACAGCCTGTCCATGCCCAGCCCGCCGAGCAGACTGTCATTGCCCGCGTCGCCGTTGACTGTATCGTCACCGTCGAGCCCATCGAGGGTGTCGTTACCGCCGAGCCCAAAGGCCAGGTCGTTCCCGGAGGACAGCGCCGGCATCGTATTGGTGTCCGCGCCGGCGGTACCCACTTTCACTGTGAAGGTCCCGGCGCTGAAGCTGGCGGGGTTGAGGGCGACGTTACCGGTGAAGAGGATCTTCAGATCGTCCGCATTGACCACCGCATCCCGGTTGCGGTCCATGAACAATACCGTCTGGTTCGTCCCGGCATCGTAGGCCGTCCAGAACTCCAGGAATCGCGTGTCCGTCGGGTCCGCTCCGGCCAGGGCCGTGCTCTGCCCCACCGCCGCCGTGAAGCCCGCTGCGGCCGCTCCCCGCCACACCACCGGCACGTTCCCTGACAGGCCGTTGGTAATGCCGGTGTCGATGATGTCCCCTTGGGCGGCATTGAAATCGGTGATCAGGTCCGGGGTCGCCACCGGACTTATGCTCATCAGGCCATAGTCCTGGTTGAACATAAAATGGTCAGCCCCCAGCCCGCCGGTCATGACCGCCCTGTCGCGACTCACGTAGCCCGTCGCCATCAGCGAGTCATCACCCTCTCCGCCCAGCAGGGTATCGGTAAAGGCGCCGGCGCCCCCCAACGTATAGCCGGCACGCAGGATGTCATTGCCCGCCCCGCCCATCAGCGAGTCGCTGCCCGCTCCACCGTCCAGCGTGTCGGCACCCTCCCCGCCGTCCAGGGTGTCGTTGCCATCGTTCCC